>CANGDT010000022.1 GCA_947452755.1 Actinomycetota bacterium | reverse complement strand
TCGGCTGATGAGTCGTGGTGTTTGTTCGAGTCCCACGACACCGTTCCATACGAGGTTCACTAGGTGTGCGACTACTTCGTCTTTCTTGGTGTCGCGAGCGTCGAGCCACCATTGGCCAGTGAGCGCAACCATTCCTACGAATGCGTGCGCATAAATTGGTGCCATTTCTTTGGGGAAGCCTCGTGAGGTGAATTCGTTTGCAAGGCGTGCTTCTACCTGTACGGCTACGTCCGAAAGTAGGCTTGCAAAATTTCCACTTGCGGTTGCTACTGGGCTATCGCGTAACAAAATGCGGAACCCATCTGTGCTGTTTTCGATGTAGTCGAACAGTGCCATGGCGGCTTGTTCGAGGAGTACGCGCGGGTGCTCAGCGGTGAGTGCTTGGGTAATTGAGTTCAGTAGGAAGTTCATTTCGCGGTCCACGACTACGGCGTAGAGCCCGTCTTTTGATCCAAAGTGTTCGTACACTACTGGTTTTGAGACTTTTGCGGTTTGTGCGATTTCTTCGACGGTAACTGCTTCGAACCCTTTTTCTGCGAAGAGCGTTCGGCCTACTTCAACGAGTTGGGCACGTCGTTGGTGCCCTGTCATACGTACGCGGTCAGGTTCCACTTCGCGGTGACGCGAGTTTAGGCTGGCGTCATCGTCATGATGAGCTACTGCCATGTGGTTCTCCCGAGTTGAGTTGCCTGCACGAAGTGTGAACGTGACTTCCTTAAGGGTAGCGCAGTTACTTGGCGTCATTTTGTGCGCTGTCGACCTAGTGAAGTGACTGGTTTGGGCTATTGCGGTGCCACAGCCTAGAATTCGTTGAGTTGGTGACTGCTTTTTGCGGTTGTCTTTCCCGGATCGTCTAAAGGCAGGACAGCACCCTTTGGAGGTGCTTATCGTGGTTCGAATCCACGTCCGGGAGCAAATCGGGCAGATAGGCTTGGCGTTGTGACCGCTTCTGCAGATTCTTCATCAGTTTCTTCGCCACCGCTTGCGGCCGTAGTTGTCCTTGCTGCTGGTCAGGGCACTCGTATGAAATCGGTTTTGCCCAAGGTTCTTCACGAGGTTCTGGGCCGCTCACTGGTTGAGCACGTCTTGCATGCTGTTGCTCCACTATCGGCAGCTAACACCGTGGTGGTTGTTGGCCATGGACGCGAATTAGTTTTGGAGCGACTTGGTGCAACGTTCCCATCGGCAGTTACCGCCACTCAAGAGCAACAGAATGGAACAGGGCACGCAGTTGCGATTGCTCTTTCGGCTTTGCCGAACGTGAACTCAGGTTCGGTTTTAGTTTTAGCGGGCGACACCCCATTGTTGACCACTCATGATTTATCGGCACTGGTCAATGAGCAATCATCTGCCAGCGCTGCAGTTCTCAGTGCGTTGGTTGCAGATGCGACTGGATATGGGCGCATTGTTCGCAATGCTGCAGGCGAGCTGGAAAGCATTGTTGAACACAAAGATGCAACAGAGGCACAGTTAGCAATCAATGAAGTGAACTCGGGTGTTTATGTTTTCGATATTGCTAAGTTGCGTTCCGCGCTTGGCCGAGTGGGCACAAATAACTCGCAAGGCGAGCAGTACCTCACCGATGTGATTGAGATTCTGCGTGCCGATGGCGACATTGTGCGAGCGAGTGTGACGCATGAAGACAACATCTTGGGCGTCAATGACCGTCGCCAGTTGGCAACTGCTGGTGCAATTTTGCGCAAGCGCATAGTCGATGCGTGGATGTTGTCGGGCGTCACAATGGTTGACCCTGACACAGTGTGGATTGATCCCACAGTGACTTTGGAGCCAGACGCTTACCTTTTACAGAACGTCACACTGACCGGTACAACATCGGTTGCAGCCGGAGCAATGATTGGTCCAGACACTTCTTTGCACGATACGGGCGTGGAGTCTGGTGCCAGTGTTGTGCGTACAACCGCAATTGGTGCACACATTGGTGTGAAAGCAACCGTCGGGCCATACACATACTTACGTCCAGGCACAGTGTTAGGACCTAAAGCTAAAGCGGGCGGGTTCGTCGAGATAAAGGCCGCGGTACTAGGCGAAGGCGCAAAAGTGCCACACCTGTCGTACGTCGGCGACGCCACAATTGGCGAAGGCACAAACATTGGTGCGGCCACAATTTTCGTCAATTACGACGGGGTAGCCAAGCACAAAACCACCATTGGCAAGCACGTGCGCATTGGAAGTGACACCATGCTGGTCGCGCCAATCAATGTTGGTGACGGCGCCTACACGGCCGCAGGTTCTGTAATTACTGAAGATGTACCGGCGGGTTCGATGGCAGTTGGTCGAGCACGACAGCGCAACATCCTTGACTGGGTCCTACGAAGGCGACCCGGTAGTGACTCTGCCAAGGCGGCAGTGGCAGACTCTCAGTAGTAGCAGTTGCTGATGACAACAGCACGCAAGACGGAACCATCCAAGGGAGCATGACATGACCGGGATCACCCAAAGCAATGCAAAGCGCATGGTTCTACTTGCGGGACGCTCGCATCCTGAGCTCGCCGCTTCGGTAGCCGAGAACCTTGGTGTCGAACTAGTGCCAACTCGTGCATACAACTTTGCAAATGGTGAAACGTTTGTTCGCTTCGAAGAATCAGTCCGCGGTTGCGATGCCTTCGTACTCCAAACACACTCAGCGCCGGTAAATGACTGGATCATGGAACAGCTCTTGATGGTGGATGCTCTTAAGCGCGCATCAGCAAAGCGAATCACAGTGGTTGCGCCGTTTTATGGTTACGCCCGTCAGGATAAAAAGCATGCAGGTCGCGAGCCAATTTCGGCACGTTTGATGGCTGACCTTTTTGCAGCTGCTGGTGCGGACCGAATCATGAGCGTCGATTTGCACACCGCACAGATTCAAGGTTTCTTCGATGGTCCTGTTGACCACTTGTTTGCACTTCCAATCTTGGCGGCTCACGTTGGTAAGACTGTTGACCGCAGCAAAATCACCGTCGTTTCACCTGATGCAGGCCGAGTACGCGTTGCTGAACGTTGGACCGACATTCTTGGTGCACCGTTGGCAATCATTCACAAACGTCGCGATCCAGATGTTCCTAACGAAGCAAAAGTTCTGGAAGTTGTGGGTGACGTTAAGGGTCGCATCTGTGTTGTCGTAGACGACATGATTGATACTGGCGGCACGATTGTTAAAGCTTCCGAAGCGTTGTTTGAAAATGGCGCTGAAGACGTCATTGTCACCGCAACGCATGGTGTTCTTTCGGCCCCAGCCGCTCAGCGTCTGACTGAATCGCGCATCAAGGAAGTTGTCGTTACTGACACATTGCCAATCCCAGTTGAAAACCGTTTCCCTGGATTGACGATTCTGCCGATTGCTCCGCTAATCGCTCGCGCAATCCGCGAAGTCTTCGATGAAGGCTCAGTTGCAAGCCTTTTTGACCACGTTGGCGTTTAACCGTTAACCTAGGGATGCTCCTCGGCGAGGGCCTCCACTAGGAGAGCCGTTATCGACGAAGGTCTGCTGCGGAGCGCAGTCCGCCGGACCTAACGAGGAGAAATCTCATGGCAGCACTAGTTGCAGAAGCACGCACCGATTTTGGCAAGGGCGCAGCACGTCGTATGCGTCGCGAAGGTCGAGTACCAGCAGTTGTTTACGGTCACGGAACCGCACCTGTTCACGTACACATTGATGCACACGAACTTACTTTGACGCTTCGTAAGCGCGCAGCCTCAATTGAAGTTGTTATCGGTGGCAAGACCGAAATCGTTGCACCACGCGACATCCAGATCGATCCAGTGCGTCGCTTTGTTGAGCACGTTGACTTGGTACTGATCACCGCTGCAGAAGCCGCAACACTTACCCGCGAAGCTGCTGAATCAAAGGCTGCATCCGATGCTGCTGTTGAAGCTGCAACTGAAGCTGCTGCCTCAAAGGCCGCCGCCCGTGAAATCTCTAAGGCTGCTGCAGAAGCTGCTGGCGAAAAGCCAGCCGAAGATTCAGCTGAGTAATTCTTGAGCACGCCAGATGCATGGCTTGTGGTGGGACTTGGTAATCCAGGTCCCACCTATGCATCTACGCGCCACAACATCGGCGCAATGGTCATCGATGAACTAGCTAGTCGTTATTCCGCCAAGCTCGGGCGACATAAACGAGCACTTGCCAATGTTGCAGAAATGCGAATCAATGGTCAACAAGTCATTGCCACAGCGCCGTTGTCTTTTATGAACGAATCGGGCGGACCAGTAAAGGCACTTGCAACTTTTTACAAAATCCCCGCAGATCACATCATTGTGCTTCACGATGAACTTGATATTCCCCTAGAAGCAATCAGAGTAAAACTTGGCGGCGGAGACAATGGGCATAACGGATTGAAATCAATTCGAAGTTCTTTGGGATCTGGAGAATGGTTCAGAGTACGTTTAGGAATTGGTCGACCAGTTGGTCGCCAGGAACCTTCAGATTTTGTTCTTCAGAATTTTCGACCAGCCGAAAAGGTAAGTGTTGAGATGTTGCGAGTCCGCGGTGCAGACGCAGTTGAAAAGTTAATTGCTGACGGGTTGGTTCCTACGCAGAATGAATTCAATTCATGAACGATCACGAACTATCCAAATTGCTGGCTACTCAAGCCGGCGAGTTGTTAATGGGCTTGCGAAAAGTTGCAAGCAGTTTTGGCGATGACGACTCTGACAGCACATTGGTAGCACTCGGTCGTGAAGTTCTTGCTAAGGAAGCGGACAACGGAGCACACGAATTTCTCAATAATCAACTTGTCACCTTGCGCCCGCTGGATTCAGTTTTGAGCGAAGAAGGCGACCACCATGGATTTCGGGCTGGTGCAACACGCTTATGGATTGTTGACCCCCTAGATGGATCAAGCCATTTTGCCAACGGTTCTCAAGAGTTCGCGGTCCACATTGCACTTTGGGATGTCAACAGCAATCGTCAAGGAAAACTCGTTGCTGCAGCCGTTGATCTTCCTGCAGCAGGGAAAGTGCTGACGACCTCTGATCATGTTGGGGCTGCAGTACTTGGCGAAAAACTTGAAACTGATCGACCCATTCGCGTCTTGGTATCTCGCTCACGCCCCCCTGAGGAACTAACTCGTATCGTTGAAGCGCTTAAAACCAACTTCCCCGAACGTGATGTGGAAGTGATTCCAATGGGTTCTGCCGGGTACAAGGTAGCGGAGATCATTTCGGGTGAAGCTGACATTTACGTCAACACCGGCGGGTTTCATGAATGGGATATTGCTGCTCCGATGGCCATTGCCGTGCATTATGGCTTAGTTGTGTGTGACCGTAGAGGTAACGAATTGGTCTTCAATAAGCCAGAAACATTTGTAGCCAGCGCAATAGTGTCGCGTCGTGAATTCGTCGCAACGCTTGTTGATTGCTTAGCCTAGGAACATGATCCTCACACCACTAGTCGATGCGGTGTCATGCGATTCAGTTTTTTCTGGAGCGGCACAGGATCTTCACAACAACCTTTCGGTGACGTTTGGTGCGCCGCAAACGTCATTGCCGTATCTGGCTGGCGCATTAGTAGTGGATTCACCAGGCACGCTCGTGGTAACTGCGACAGATCGGTTAGCTGCTGATCTGTCCGACCAATTGCGTGACTTTATTCCAGCGCAAGACATCGCTCTTTTCCCTGCATGGGAAACCCTGCCGCACGAACGCTTGAGCCCAAGTGGCGACACGGTTGGACAGCGCATGTCGGTCCTCTATCGATTGGCACATCCGGAGAGCGGGCTTCCTATTAGAGTCCTCGTTACTTCGGTGCGCGCGCTGATTCAACCGATTGTTAAAGGGCTTGGCGATGTCACACCATTGACGTTGGCAACTGGAGCATCGATTGGCCTAGATGCGGTCGTGCGTCAACTGGTCGACCTTGGGTTTGAGCGGGTGGAACTTGTGGATCGTCGGGGGCAGTTCGCTGCCCGCGGCGGAATCGTGGACGTGTTTCCAGCTATCGCCGAACACCCCGCCCGTATCGAATTTTGGGGCGATGACATCGAAGAAATTCGTCACTTCTCGGTTGCCGACCAACGCTCGTTGGGTGTCGCAGTCGAAGAGTTGCATCTCAGTGCATGTCGAGAACTGATTCTTAACGAAGATGTGCGAGCACGCGCAGCACAATTAGCTGTCACCCATCCTGAACTTGCCGAAATTCTCAGTAAGGTCGCGGAAGGAATTCCGGCCGAGGGTATGGAAAGCCTCATTCCCGTTCTTGTTCCCGAAATGGAATTACTTCTTGATGTAATTCCGACACATTGGCGCATCATTCAGGTCGAGCCTGCCCGAATCGCAAGTAGAGCTGACGAATTAGTAACAACTAGTGCAGAATTCTTAGAGGCTTCATGGCACAACGCCACGTCAGGAAATGCCTCGCCTATCGATCTGGGTAAATCTGCATTTCGTGACTTGACCGAAGTTCATGATGATTTCGCAAACCGAGTGTGGGTTGGACTTTCCCCATTGATGGGACCGCAGGACCAACTTGTTGATGTGGAACAAGCTCGCGATTACCGCTCAAATATTGATGAGTTCATTGAACACATTCAATCGTCATGGAGTGCCGACCGACGCGTCATTGTCATCATGAACGGTCACGGTTCTGCTGAGCGTCTGCAACAAACACTTTCTGAAAATGATGTCGCATCACGGTTGGTTGACAATCCAGAGAATGATGGTGCTCGCAAAGTAGTCGACATCGTCATAGGACACCAAGAACGTGGTGCACTGTTCACCTCCGGAAAACTTTTAGTAGTTACCGAAATGGATTTGTTTGGAGCCCGAGACACTCCACGGGCGAATCGCGCGTTACCGAGTCGTCGAAAAAAAGCGATTGACCCATTGAGCTTGACCGCAGGTGACCTGGTTGTCCACGAGCAGCATGGTGTCGGGCGCTACATTGAAATGAGTCAACGTGTTGTGCAAGGTGCAATGCGTGAGTACTTGGTGATCGAATATGCGGCGAGCAAACGTGGTCAACGTGGCGATCGTCTCTATGTGCCTACGGATCAACTTGATCAAATCACTCGCTATGTAGGAGGAGAGGCACCGACTCTCAGCAAGCTTGGTGGCGGTGATTGGGCGGCAACGAAGTCGCGCGCGCGACGCGCTGTACGCCAAATTGCTGGGGAATTGATTCGGCTCTACGCGGCGCGCATGGCGAGCAAGGGTTATGCATTTGGACCAGACACTCCATGGCAACGCGAGCTTGAAGATGCCTTTGAGCATGTAGAAACCGTCGACCAGCTGTCCACAATTGATGAAGTAAAGCGCGACATGGAAAGTGAAATTCCAATGGATCGCTTGGTGTGCGGCGATGTGGGATACGGCAAAACGGAAATTGCAGTTCGGGCAGCATTTAAGGCTGTTCAGGATGGTAAACAAGTCGCTGTACTTGTTCCGACAACACTGCTAGTGCAACAGCACTTTGAAACCTTTTCACGCCGATACGCGCAGTTCCCCGTCAAACTCGCGGCACTGTCGCGGTTCCAGACTGATAAAGAAGTACGTACCGTCATCGAAGGCATTCAAGACGGCACGATTGACATAGTCATTGGTACACATCGCCTTTTCAACGCCGAGGTCCGCTTTAAAGATTTGGGACTTGTCATCGTTGATGAAGAACAGCGATTTGGTGTCGAGCACAAGGAGCATCTCAAGGCACTCCGAACAAATGTTGACATGTTAACGATGTCGGCAACTCCCATTCCGCGCACTCTTGAAATGGCTGTGACCGGGCTTCGCGAAATGTCGACGATTCAAACACCACCAGAAGAGCGGCATCCTGTTCTCACATCAGTTGGTCCGTACGATGAGAAATATTTGGTTGCTGCAATTCACCGCGAATTAATTCGTGATGGACAAGTGTTCTTTGTGCATAACCGTGTCGAAAGTATCAATCGCGTGGCTGCGCGGCTCGGTGAATTGATTCCCGAAGCGCGAATAGCGGTTGCTCATGGCCAAATGAATGAGCATCAGCTCGAGCAGATCATCGTGGACTTTTGGGAAAACAAATTTGATGTATTGGTGTCAACCACAATTATTGAAAGTGGCCTCGACATTCCAAATGCAAATACCCTAATTGTTGATCGTGCCGACACATTTGGCCTGTCACAACTTCATCAATTGCGCGGACGTGTAGGTCGTTCCCGTGAACGTGGTTACGCCTACTTCCTCTATTCGCCGGACAAGCCGCTATCTGAAGCCGCGCATGATCGACTTTCTACTATTGCGGCACATACTGATCTGGGTTCAGGTATGGCAGTTGCAATGAAGGATCTTGAAATCCGAGGAGCTGGAAATCTACTGGGTGGCGAACAAAGTGGTCACATCGCAGAAGTTGGATTTGATTTGTATGTGCGCCTCGTTGGTGAAGCAATCGATGAAGTGCGACAAGGAGGGGCGCCAATTACAGAATCGGTCGTCAAGGTTGAACTGCCTGTTGATGCCCATCTTCCACACGAATATGTTCCGGAAGAACGCCTGCGTCTTGAGGCATATCGGCGATTAGCAGATGCGCGTACCGCTGACGCTGTCACCGAAGTGGTTGCCGAACTTAATGATCGATTTGGTCCGATGCCTGCCCCAGTGGAAACACTTATTGCCATCGCTAGGTTGCGCGTACAACTAATTTCGGTCGGGATTGAAGAAGTTATCTCAGCAGGCAACACTGTGCGCTTCTCGCCAGTGGAACTGCCCGAATCTAAGACTCTGCGGTTGGCTCGTTTGTACCCAGGCACCACGATAAAGGCAACAACACGTACGATTGTTGTGCCGAGGCCGCGAAGTGGCATGCTGGGTCAAGATGCTTCAGCTGTTGATTCGATGGAGTTGGTGGACTGGGTGTCACAACTAGTGACCGCAGTTTATGCATGATCCCAGGCGCGCCCTGTTGTTGGAGGAAATTGTGAAGATCCGTGTACTTGCTGTGACAGCCATTGCTGCATTGACATTGACTGCGTGTGGGTCGGGTCAACAGTTGTCAGGTGCTGCGGCAGTTGTGGGCGATGTTCGAATCCCACAGAGTGCAGTGACTGATCAAGTAAGCAAGGCTCGTGCTGACATCGAGAAGCTTCCTAAGGATGCAGTTCAGCAAGTCCCAACTTTGGTGCTGCTGGGTGCGATGAACGTTGACCGTTTGGTACTTGACGAAATCTTGAAAACCGCATTGTCGAAGAAGACTGTCACCGTGACGCCTGTTGAAATCTCAACTTTCCGCGACAGTATCTATGCCCAGTACGGCAAGGATGCTGTGCAACAACAGCTCCTCACACAAAATGGTGTTCCTATCGAATCAGTTGATGACTTCATGTATGAAATTTTGGCGCAACAAAAATTGATGGCTGTGCTCGCACCATCTGGTGACCAAAATGCGCAGGTTGATGCCTTAAATAAATATATGGCGCAAACGTCCAATGATGTCGGTGTGCAACTTTCACCTCGCTACGGCGAATGGAATCCAAACAAAATGATGAGCGCCGCTGGCGACATCACTTTGTCAGTCCAAGCACCTAAGTAGCTTCATGTCAGAGTCAGTTGATTGCTTGGTCCAAGTAATGGACCAACTTCGGTCGCCTGGTGGTTGCCCATGGGACGCAGAACAAACGCACGAAAGTTTGGCGCGTTATCTCTTGGAAGAAACCTATGAAGCGCTCGAAGCAATGGACACAGGCAACGTCTCGGAACTGCGCGAGGAACTCGGCGATCTACTCTTGCAAGTTGTTTTTCATGCGCGGATTGCCCAAGAGCAAGAATCAGACTTCACCCTTGATTCAATTGCGCAAGGCGTAGTGGACAAGCTGGTTCGCCGGCACCCGCACGTTTTCGATGGCGCTAATTTTGAAACAAACGAAGAACTTGAAGCCAATTGGGCTGCCGTGAAGTTGCAAGAAAAGCAACGCGAATCTGTCACAGATGGCGTGCCACTTGCAATGCCTGCCCTCCAACTTGCGACTCAACTGATTTATCGTGCACGCAAGATTGACGTCGCAGCAGCCAACGGCCAGTTAAAAGAACAACTTCGCGGCGTAGTCGGGGACGTCACATCCGATTCCATTTCCGATTTATTAGTTGCGGCAGTTGAGTTAGCGCGCGAGAAAGATTTGGACCCAGAGTCGCTTTTACGATCCGCCATGACTGATTTTCGCCAAGAAGTCCGCGCCGCAGAAGGACTATAGAGATTCAGGCAAGGGCTATCCGATAGGCTGACGGGGTAGTGCAATGAGGCACAAAAACCACCCACCACATTCTCTGGGAGTAAACCTTGTCCAGCATCGCCGATGTAATTGCCCGCGAAATCCTTGATTCGCGCGGAAATCCAACTGTTGAAGTCGAAGTCATCTTGGATGACCAAAGTGTGGGTCGGGCTGCCGTACCGTCTGGTGCGAGCACTGGTGCATTCGAAGCAGTTGAACTTCGTGACGGCGATGCCCGTTACCTGGGTAAGGGTGTCCTCAAGGCTGTCAATGCCATTGAAGAAGAAATCCTCCCGGAGATTCTTGGCCTCGAAGCTACTGACCAGCGTCTCGTTGATCAGGTCATGATTGAACTTGATGGCACACCTAACAAGGCCCGCCTTGGTGCAAACGCAATTCTCGGTGTGTCCCTTGCTGTCGCTAAGGCCGCAGCAGACTGTGCAAACCTTCCTCTGTATCGCTACGTTGGTGGACCGAACGCACATGTACTTCCTGTTCCAATGATGAACATCATCAACGGTGGCGCGCACGCTGATAGTGATGTCGATTTCCAGGAATTCATGGTCGCACCAATTGGAGCAGAAACTTTTGCTGACGCTTTGCGCATGGGTGCCGAGGTTTATCACTCACTCAAGGGCGTGCTGAAGAGCGAAGGGCTCTCAACCGGACTTGGCGACGAAGGTGGCTTTGCGCCGAACTTACCAAGTAACCGCGCAGCTCTGGAATTGATTTCGACAGCGATTGAAAAGGCTGGGTTCAAGGTTGGCACCGATGTGGCACTTGCAATGGACGTTGCCGCAACTGAGTTTTACAAAGATGGCGCCTACCACGTTGAAGGCCAAAAGAAGTCAACTGATGAAATGATTGAGTTCTACACATCTCTTGTCAATGACTTCCCAATCGTGTCCATCGAAGATCCACTTGCCGAAGATGACTGGGATGCCTGGGTCAAGATCACCGCAGCCCTTGGAAATCGCATCCAGCTTGTTGGTGACGATCACTACGTGACAAACACAGAGCGCATCAGTCGCGGTATTGAATTGAAGTCAGCAAATGCATTGTTGGTGAAAGTTAACCAAATCGGTTCACTGACCGAGACCGCTGACTCGGTTGACATGGCCCATCGCGCCGGCTTCCGCACCATGATGAGCCATCGCTCGGGTGAGACCGAAGATGTCACCATTGCCGACCTTGCTGTTGCGTTCAACTGCGGTCAAATTAAGAGCGGTGCACCTGCTCGAACTGACCGAGTTGCGAAGTACAACCAGCTTCTGCGTATCGAAGGCGACCTAGGCGAAGCGGCACGTTACGCCGGTCGAAGCGCCTTTCCACGTTTCCAGGGCTAGTCACGGCAGACTGTCAGTGTGATTGCTTTCCCCAAGCTGAACGGACGCGCGTTCATACTCATTGGCGTGGCCATGCTCGTCATGGTCATGCTGGCTGTGCCCGTGCGTGGACTCATCAGAGAAAAGCGCGATGTTGCCGACTTGCAAAATCAAGTTGCCGCTCAGCAAACAATCATTGATGATTTGCAGAATCGCAAGCTGCGTATCGCTGACCCTGCGTATCTACAGGCGCTTGCACGCACTCGTCTGAACTATGTATTTCCTGGCGAAGTCGGTCTTGTGGTGTTAGATAAACAAACTGCCACACAGATCAATACGGTTACTGGCGCACTTGTTCCAAATGACCAATCACCGTGGTACAACAAATTGTGGAACAGCACTCGTTTAGCGGACAAAGCAAAAACTAAGAACGATCCACTTGTTGTCTACAGCAACTCCAAATCAAAGTAGCGAACATGCTTTCATCGCAAGATACCGCGGCAGTGCATGCCCAAATTAATCGCGAGCCACGTGGTGCTCTCGAAGTGGCCCACAGGTGCGCTTGCGGCAACCCAGACGTTGTGACAACCGCTCCGCGCCTTGATGATGGGACGCCGTTTCCAACGATGTATTACATCACGTGCCCAAAATTGGCTGGAGCAATCGGCACGTTAGAAGCAAACGGTGTAATGCGAGAAATGTCTGAGGAGCTCGCGGCAGACACCGAATTGCAGGCGCACTATCTTGCGGCACACGAAAGCTATTTAGCAGATCGTGAAGCGCTTGGTCATGTTGAGGAAATTGCAGGGATTAGTGCTGGTGGAATGCCTACCCGCGTTAAATGTTTACATGTATTGGTTGGCCATTCTTTAGCGAAAGGTCCAGGTGTTAATCCGCTAGGCGACAACGCTTTAGCGATGCTGGCTGAGTGGGGCATCGAAACTTCTTGCGTGGAGGGCTCGGCATGAGAGTTGCAGCCATTGACTGCGGTACAAATTCCATCAGACTCCTGATTGCGGATGTACAGGACGCAGTTCTCACTGAAGTTGTACGCACAATGGTTATCGTTCGTCTTGGCGAAGGTGTAGACCGCACTGGTGAATTTTCTGAAGCTGCCTTAACACGTACTTTTGCGGCGCTTGATTCATTTGCTGAGCTTATTGAGCAGCACCGTCCAGACCGCATTCGATTTGTGGCAACAAGTGCTAGCCGCGATGTTTCCAATCGGAATATTTTTGTTGCAGGTGTTAAAGAGCGTATTGGCATTGAACCGGATGTAATCAGCGGTGATGAAGAGGCAGCGTTATCGTTCCTTGGTGCAACCGGCGACTTCGCGTTTGCATCCACACCACCGCCAGCGCCGTATCTAGTTGTCGATATTGGTGGTGGTTCCACTGAATTTGTTTTGGGTGAAACTGAGCCATCCGCTGCTTTAAGTACAAACGTGGGTTGTGTGCGCATGACTGAGCGTCATCTGGTGACTGATCCGCCAACTGCCCAAGAAATTGTTTCTGCCACTTCTGACATTGATGCGGCGATTGCGGAGGCGGGACTTGTCGTTCCGTTCGCCCAAGCTAAAACGCTTATCGGTCTAGCTGGTTCAGTAACGACAGTGGCAGCGCTGGCCCTGAACTTAAGTGAGTATGACCCAAAGGCGATTCACGGCGCGGTGTTGAGCGCCGACCAAGTACATGCTGTAACCACGGAGTTATTGCACATGACTAGAGCAGATCGATCCGCGCTTGCACCGATGCATGAAGGACGGGTTGATGTCATCGGCGGTGGGGCACTGGTACTTGACCGAATTATGCAAGTGAATGACATTCGTGAGGTTGTAGTCTCCGAAACCGACATCTTGGATGGCATTGCTCGACGTTTAGCGCAAGACTAGGGCTGGCTGACTGTGACCATGTGGGTCATGTCAGGATTAGCCAGAACGATTCACTAACGTTCACCAGCACGCCCCCGTAGCCCAATCGGTTAGAGGCACACGACTTAAAATCGTGACAGTGTGGGTTCAAGTCCCACCGGGGGTACCACTACAGAGTGGCTCTCAGCGAACGAAGTGCTTCGCTGAATCCCGTGACCTGGTTTTCTTCGACATTCATAGGTAATACTGCAGCAACGACTACGAGCTGATCAGCAAGCGCTGACGACGATAAGGCAGGGACAGGGCCAGCCGCATGACCTGTTATTAACGCGCCATGAGCGGCAATTTCGTTGATAACGGCGCGGGTGTCAGCAACGCGGGTTCCAGATTCAAGTTTGTCTAAACTCATTGAGCGCAGTCGATTTGCGGTGCGTTCTACTTCCAAAAAAAACACTTCTCGCGGATGAGTAGGTTCTGCGCTGAGCATGACGTAAGTATTGCAGATGCAATTTTGTTGTTTTGTTGGCAGGCTAGGAGCATGACGTCACATCTTGTACTAAACAGCGACATTGAAGGCCCGTGGCCGGAAGGCTCACAACGCATCTATTTGGGAATGGGTTGCTTCTGGGGTGCTGAACGAAAGTTGTGGCAGATCCCTGGCGTTGTGACCACAGCCGTTGGTTACATGGGAGGCGACGGTCAAGATCCGACGTACCCGCTGGTCTGCACAGGTGTCACGGGTCATGCCGAGACTGTTCTTGTGGTCTATAACGATGCTGACGTTGAACTGTTCGACATCCTCAAAGTTTTTTGGGAAAACCACGATCCAACGCAGGGAAATCGTCAAGGAAACGACATAGGTACGCAGTATCGCAGTGCCGTGTACTGGACGTCACCAGAGCAAGAAGCGATAGTGCGCCAGACAGCAGAATCGTATGACAAGGTTTTAGTGAGTAAAGGTTTTGATCCCATTACTACCGAACTTCGTGAAGCCGATGGTCTAGTTTTTTGGTACGCGGAGGATTACCATCAGCAGTACCTCATCAAGAATCCAAATGGCTATGACTGCCATGCGCATACTGGTATTGATTTGCCAGCGCGCGTTGTGATGTCTTAGCTTGCTAGTGCTTCTGATTTTTTAGTTTCTGGCATTACAGTTGCCATCATCATCGACAATGCAGCTACGCCGGCGCCAACTGCGAACGGCCATCCGTATCCACCAGTGACGTCGCGCAGGAAACCCGCTATTAACGGACCGGCAACCGTGCCAAGATCACCAGTCATTTGATATGTGGCAACAACTGGTCCGCCTCGGCGTGATCCAACGATGTCGCCGATTACTGCGGCTGGACCTGCACCCAAGAATGCACCGCTGAGTCCCATCACAATCATGGCCAAGAAATAGAACGCCACCGATTCATGAGCAACAAGTATCAACATCGCGATTGTTAATCCTGTTGTACCAAGAATGAGCGCAGGTCGACGTCCACGAGTGTCAGCAAGTCGTCCTGCGGGCAATAACAATGCTGCTTGAGCCAAGCTGGAGACTAGGAACCCCATGCTCGAAGTGCGAGCGTCTTTGTGAAGTACTTCAATCACGAAAAGTGGAAGTAGCGACGACCGCAATCCAAATGACGTCATTCCAGTGGACAAATTAATCGTCAACGCAGTCCAGTATGCGCGAAGCTTGAGTGCTTGCTTGATGTGCATAGGTGGTTCGGTCTGAGAAGCCTGTGGTGACTCGGACGTGTCTTTATCGGGATGCCCGAGTCCGCGCGGAAGAGCAAAGTACGCAGTCATCACCGCCAGCATCAACGTTCCGGCGTAAACAAAAAATGGAGCACGGATACTGAAGCCAACGACCAACCCGCCAACGGCCGGTCCAGCAAGTCCACCAAGCAAGAACCCACTTTGGTAGGTGCCTGTTGCGCGACCACGATGTGCAGGATCGACAGTGCGAAGCAACAGCGACATTGAGGACACTGTAAACATGGCCGAACCGGTGCCGCCAAGGCCGCGAAGGATCAAGAGTTCAGGAAACGTTTGTGACAGTCCAGCAAATGCACTGGATACAGCAACGATTAACAGTCCGACCCACAGCACGGTTCGTTCACCAACGCGGTTGACTAGCCATCCTGCGGGTGTTGCGCTTATTAGTCGCATCAAGGCAAAAACTGAAACAACCGCGCTGGCATCTAGCGCGCTCACGCCAAATGTTTTTGCAAAGACAGGAATGACCGGTGCGACGATTCCAAACCCGAGGGCGACGCAGAACGCGACTGTGGTCAGAACTGCGACTTCGCGTGGCAGATCCTTGAAATACTTGTCCGTCAGGCGACTAAACAACTAATAACTCGTCACGATGTTGAAGCCATGGTCTGTGAGGTACTGCAAAACGTCCTGGCGATGGTCGAATCCGCGCGTCTCGAGTTCAAGGTCCACATCAACTTCGCTCACGGCAAGTTGCGGGTCGATTCGTGTGTGTGACACCTGAACGACGTTTGCTCCTGTTTTACCAACTTCTGTAAGCAACGTAGCCAACGAACCAGGGACGTCGTGGATTCGTACCTGCAGCATGAAGAAGCGACCTGATGCGGCAAGACCGGTGCGCATCACGCGAGTGAGTAACAATGGATCGATGTTTCCACCTGAGAGGCTGGCAACGACAGGACCTTCAAAATGTGTTGGGTTGTCCAGGATTGCAGCGACTGCAGCAATGCCAGCGGCCTCAACCATCATTTTGCTTCGCTCAAGAGTCAGCAATAACGCACGGGATAGTGAGGCTTCGCTCACTGTGATTATTTCGTCCACGTGGTCGCGAATCAGTTCGAATGGAATGTCACCGGGACGACCGACTGCGATACCGTCGGCCATCGTGTTCATCTTTGCAAGTTTCTGCGGCGCACCTGCTGCAAGCGACGGGGGATAGGCAGCGGCTTCAGCTGCTTGCACGCCAATCACTTTCACATCAGGGCGCAAAGATTTAATTGCCAATGCCGTTCCAGCAACGAGACCGCCACCACCGGTGCAGACAACTACCGTTTTTACATCAGGGTTTTGGGCAAGAATTTCCAAACCCATCGTGCCTTGTCCCGCGACGATGTGTTCATGGTCAAAAGGATGGATGAATATCGCACCGGTCTCTTGAGCAAATTCACCAGCGGCAATTAGCGCTTCATCGATAGTTGTGCCATGAAATTGAACATCTGCGCCGTAGCCGCGTGTGGCTTGAAGTTTAGGCAGTGGCGCTCCGTTTGGCATGAAGACTGTGGCTTTGATGCCGAGTAGTTGAGCAGCCAAGGCAACACCCTGAGCGTGGTTACCTGCACTTGCCGCAACGACACCACGTGCGCGTTCTTCATCCGTTAAACGAGCAATGCGATTGTAGGCACCACGAATTTTGAATGATCCGGCACGTTGCAGATTTTCACACTTAAAGCGGACGTCAAGATTGTGCATCTTGTTGATCCAGCCAGCTGAAATTGTTGGCGTCTCACGAATAATTCCGTTGAGTAACGAGGCAGCATCATTGATGTCGTTTAGGGTCACCGGGTTCATGGGTCAATGTTGGCAGATAGGGCGGGGTATTGACCATTTGGCTGACAGCGAAACCCGTCGTCATTATGTGGAACTGCCGTAAGTGCTAAATTAAGTGAGTAATTGTTATGACAGCGGTGGGATTTCTTCCACGAGAAATGAATGTGACTACATGACTAAGGCAATTGTTGCGTCAGGCCTCACAAAGCACTTTGGCGATGTGAAAGCTTTGAATGGCATCGACCTCGAGGTAGAACAAGGAACAGTCGTTGGGCTACTTGGACCAAATGGTTCAGGCAAGACCACGACCGTACGAATACTGTCAACTCTGCTGAAGGCTGACAGTGGTTCAGCAACCGTCGGTGGAATTGACGTAGCTTCACATCCTGATGATGTTCGCAAAGTAATCGGGCTGACTGGGCAGTACGCCGCTGTTGATAACTATCTGACTGGTCGCGAGAATCTAGAACTTTTTGGTCGGCTATTTCACTTATCCAAGTCTGAAGCGAAAGTACGTGCAGCAGAGTTACTTGAACGCTTTGATCTCGAAGATGCTGCCGATCGAGGCATCAAGGGTTATTCAGGTGGAATGCGTCGTCGCCTTGACTTGGCGGCCAGCCTGATTGGAAATCCATCCGTTCTGTTCTTGGATGAACCAACAACCGGACTTGATCCGCGAAGCCGTCAAGGCATGTGGGATGTCATCGAAGGTTTGGTCGCAGAAGGCACGACAGTTCTTTTGACTACGCAGTACTTGGAGGAAGCCGACCAGCTTGCTTCCCGAATTGTTGTTCTAGACCACGGAAGTGTTATTGCGCAGGGCACCTCTGATGAGTTAAAGAATCAAGTAGGCGGCGATCGCATTGAACTCATCGTGACCCACAGTGAAGACTTGGCGCGAGCTGAAGAAACATTGAAGCCGCTTGCATCAGGTGCAACGGTTGTTGAGGAAGCGATTCGTAAGGTGCTCGCCCCAGTGTCAGGTGGAAGTCGCGCAATTGTGGACGCGGTTCGACGACTTGATGAAGCGAACATTGACATCGCTGACATCGCCCTGCGTCGACCAACTTTGGATGACGTATTTTTATCACTCACAGGACACGTTGCCGAAGATGCAGAAGTTGGTCCAAAGAAGCCAGGCCGCCGTGGCGGACGCGGAGGAAAGAAGTAATCATGACAACCATTACTCCAACATCGGAACGTTCATCTTTCGTCTGGCTGTTCTTTGACACTTTGGCTGTGACAAAGCGTCACATCTTGAAAATCACTCGAGTTCCAGAATCGCTATTCTTCTCTCTGATTCAGCCAGTGATGTTCGTGCTACTTTTCGCTTTTGTTTTCGGTGGTGCAATTAACGTTGGTCCCGGCGGCGCGCAGTCGTACCGCGAGTACTTAATTCCCGGAATCTTTGCGCAAACCGTCATGTTTGCTACGGCCGGTATCACCGTAGCTATTTCTTACGATGCTCAACTCGGCATCATGGATCGGTTTCGTTCACTTCCAATGAGTCCAGGTGCAGTCCTCGGCGGACACACATTGGCTAACCTCGTCCAAAACATTTTGGTTCTTGTGGTGCTCTCAATCACGGGCTTTGCGGTTGGTTGGCGCATTCACGGCTCCATTGCTGACGCAGCAACTGCCTATGTGCTGATGGGGCTATTTGCCTATGCAGTTACGTGGATTGGCGCGTGGGTCGGGTTGAAGATGCCGAACCCAGAAGTTGCCAGTACAGCTGGTCTTGCTTGGTTGTTCCCTCTGACGTTCGCCTCAAATATTTTCACACCTGTGTCAACGATGCCGGGCTGGCTTCAGCCCATCGCGTTATGGAATCCGGTGTCATGTATCGCATTGTCAGCGCGCAAGCTTTTCGGTAACCCAACGCCAGGGTTGGGGAGCACTTTCCCAGAAACTCACACAGTTTTATTGACGTTCATTTACGCCGTCGCCATCATTGCAATTTTTGCACCGTTGGCCGTTCGTGCGTTCAAACAAAACAGTTCAGGCGGCAAGGCCTAACCCTGGTAGACCTCAGCAGTCACAACTGTGATGCGAATGGTTTTACCGTTTGGTGTTTCGTAGCTGATCTCAGCGCCGATTTCTTGCCCGAGAACAGCTGCGCCAAGAGGGCTTGTTGGTGAGTACACATCGATAGAAGTGTGCGCAGCTTCTTCGCGTGATCCCAACAGGAACGTTTCGGTGTCATCGAGGTCTGGGAAATGAACTGTGACGACCATGCCTTGCGACACAAGACCGTCTTCCATATCGGGTTTTCCGATGACAGAGTTCTCAATCATGTGGGCAAGCTGACGAATTCGCGCTTCGTTCTTTCCTTGCTCTTCGCGGGCAGCGTGGTAGCCGCCGTTTTCTTTCAAGTCGCCTTCTTCGCGGGCTGCCGCAATGCGATTCTTGATTTCTTCACGAAGAGGTCCCATTCGATCTTCGAGTTCAGCGCGAAGTCGGTCGAATGCTTCTTGAGTGAGCCATGTTGCGTTCATTTGAGACAGATTACAAGTTATTGCGCGTGTGGAGCGACTCCAGGCGAAGGTTGGGTCGGAATCTTGACACCTGGTGGGAAATTTGGACCCGGGACATGCTGCTGAATTTGGGTAGCGCAGCCAAGAACTTCGGCAAGTACGGCCCGCGAATCCGTAGCTAAGGGGTAGACCATCGTTACTTGCCCTTCGCCTTGTGGAGCAGGGACCGTGGCATATCCGACGTCAGCGCGCCGATCATCTTGTGCGCGAATCACACAGTAACTCGTGGCACCTGAGTGCCGATCCACAGTGAACTTCACGGCGACTTCGGTTGCGGTCTGTACTTTGAACGCATCTAACCGCCAAGCAAGAGTCGGGTTTTTATGTCGCAAGACGATAAAGCCGAGTCCACCCAGTAACAGTCCCGTAAGCACGATGCCTGTAACAGTGGCTCGCCAGCGAGATGCACGCACGCCGTAGCGACGCTGCAGGTGCTCCGGAAGGTCCTGTGGGTTAATCATGATTACCTCAACCTTATGACTATTTGGACATGTGCCGTCTACGCGGACTGCTTAAGTAGGGAACAATAGAGGGATGTCGTTAGTTCCCGTCCAGTTACCAAGCTCGCAAGAGCCGTTGCGCCTTTTGGCTGTCCACGCCCACCCAGACGATGAATCCAGCAAGGGTGCCGCGTCAACGCGCATGTATGTCGATCGTGGTGTTGAAGTTTTAGTGGTCAGTTGCACGGGTGGCGAGCGCGGAGATATTTTGAACCCGAAATTTGAATTGGGTGATCGCGACATCAGCCACGTGCGCCGAAGTGAAATGCAGCGGGCTGCTGAAATTCTTGGCATTCAACACAGGTGGCTTGGTTTTGTAGATTCAGGTTTTCCAGAGGGAGACCCAAAGCCGCCGCTACCGGAAGGTTGCTTCGCTGACTTGCCACTTGATGAAGTCTCTCGACCATTGATTGATTTAGTTCGAGAATTTCGCCCGCATGTTGTGACGACATACGACGAGAATGGTGGCTACCCGCATCCGGATCACATTCGCACACATGAAGTGGCGATGCGAGCCTGGGAACTTTCAGGTGATGCAACCTACGTCACTGACCACGCACCGTGGACAATCGCCAAGATGTACTACCACCATGGCTTCTCTCGCGAACGCATCACCGTGCTCCACAAGGCATGCCTTGATCTTGGCCTCGAGTCACCATTTGCAGACTGGTTGGATGACTTTGACGAGACTGATGCAGTGAATCGGGTTACTGCGCGAATTGAATGTTCGGATTATTTTCCGATCCGAGACGAAGCTCTGCGCGCGCATGAAACTCAGATTGATCCTGATGGGAATTGGTTTGCAATCCCGCACGATGTGCAGACTCGGGTGTGGCCGACGGAAGACTTTGAATTAGCGCTCTCGCGCATTGGCGAAATCGCCCCTGAATCAGATTTGTTCGAAGGACTACGAGGAGCCTAAATGTCACTCAACTTCATCCTTGCTATTGCGCACATTTCCAGCGCGAATACACCCGAGCCGTTTCCGTCTGCAACTGTTGACCCAGCAAAAGTTCAACCAGGAATTATGTATGCAATCACGATTCTTGGCCTTACTGCTGCGCTCATTTTGTTGTTGTTCAGCATGAACCGCCACTTGAAGAAAGTGAAAGTAACGGCCGAGGATATCGACAACATCGATTAGTGATGAAACGCTATTTCACTGCGCGCATGCTTGGGGTGCATATCCTGGCGTTGCTGACGATCGTTGCTTGCCTTGCACTCAGCCGCTGGCAATGGACTAGGGCACACGTTCACACGTCGATGAGCGCGACATCAGGTGAGTTCACATCACTGAGTCCGCTTGGGAATTACTTGCCATTGGGATCAGTTGGTGCGCAAACCGAAGTTCAGGGTACGTGGAGTCGGTCGGGACGTTTTTTTGTGACAGAGCGTCCTACACATGGACCGTCGTTGATTAACCCGAATCGTGGGAGTACTGCCGTGGTGTCTTGGGCTGTTCCAATTGGTGCGTGGGTGTGCGATGTGCTCATCCTCGAAGATGGCAGCGCCATTGGTGTTGTTCGCGGCTGGTCTGAAAACCCGCAAGCGGTACCACCGGCAAAAGGCATGGCGACCGTTGCTGGAATCCTTCAGTCTTCTGAGGATGCCGATTACGTGTCGCTCGTTTTGCTACCTGAATTGCTGACCACAAACCTTGTGCTGTCGCATTCAGATGTTTCTGTTCACGATGGGTATCTTGTTTCATCGCAGCCACCACGAGGGTTAAGCGCGGTCGATCCCATCTACACGGCTGCTCCAAAGACAAGCCTTCACATGCGCAATGTTATTTATACAGCCAACTGGATTTTCTTTGCACTGCTCATCGTGGCTATGTGGCTTCGAGTTGTTCGTGACAGTGTCAAAGGTGCAATTACTCTTTAGGTAAGCCACACTAGAGACATGGCAACCGAAACGAAGTCGATCAATGGTGCATGGACCTTCTTTAAGTACATGGCCTTCATTGTGGGTATTGCACTTGCGGTGCTGACATTTGTCGCACTGCCTTACGAGTACCTCTTGGGTCACGGCAAAACCGCGCTAACCACAGCTGCCTGGACCGCGCATGGATGGCTATTTCCGATTTACCTCATTGCAACATTCAACTTGTCTCTGAAGCTGAAATGGTCAACTGGCAAAACTTTGTTGATCATGGTGGCTGGCACAGTGCCGTTAATGTCCTTCGTGGCTGAACGAAAAGTTGCCCAAGAAATTAATTAGTTCCAGCGGTGTGAACCTGCGTGCACGTCTTCCCATGAACGCGGGTCTTCGAGGGGTTCTACGTGCGTTGACACAGCAGTACCCGGCAAAGCTTCAACAATTTTCGCTTCGATTTCTTCTGATAGATCGTGCCCTTGTTGGATAGTCCAATTGGCAGGCACCAGAACATGCATGCTGACAAATCGGTCGCGTCCGGCTTCACGAGTTTGCAGTTGATGAAACTTCACGGTTTCTGACTCATGTGCCTGCAGGATTCCAACGATGATTTCGTGATCTTCATCAGATAGGGATTTGTCTAAAAGTCCACTTGTACTTTCGCGGAGCAAGTTAAAACCAGTCACGATGATATTTAGGCCAACTGCCAAAGCAACTAGCGCATCAAGGCGTAACCAGCCAGTTGCATAAACCAGGCCAACACCTACGAGCACGCCAACGGAAGTCCACACGTCTGTTAAAAGGTGTTTGCCATCTGCAACAAGTACTGGCGAGCGATGAGCTCGACCTGCTCGAATCAAAATGAACGAAACTCCTGCGTTAAGTCCAGTTGCAAGTGTTGAGATTGCAAGTCCCCAGCCGGGATTTTCTAGTGGCTGTGGTTTCAGAAGGCGTTCAACTGCGGTTGCCACGATGACGATTGCCGCTAACAAAATCATGAAGCCTTCAATTTGTGCAGAGAAATATTCAGCTTTACCCCGACCAAAGTGGTGGCGTTCATCGGCTGGTTTCATTGCTGTCTTGAGTGCAAGTAAAGCGATGATTGCGGCAACAATGTTGACGATTGACTCGAGTGCATCGGAAAGCAAGCCGACTGACCCAGTGAACTTGTATGCGCCAATCTTGAGACCAAAGACCGCAATACCGGTGAAAATGGATAGCCAGGCGTAGCGAGTGAGGTCGAGCGGAGCTTCTTTTTGTTGCACAGGGGTACTCATGCTCTTAGTCTCTCAGATGAATGCCGTTGACGTGCCAACCGACTCTTACGGTTGATGAATCGGTACGTCCGCTGGTCGACCATGGCGCTGTGCGGGCTTCAGTCGCATTCCTGCTGAGTAGAGGGCCTGCAAAATTTCACGCGTCGTGACGACGGTGGCCCCATGTGCAATGGCAACGTCGCGCATGTGCTCGGGAATATCAAAGTGATCACCTTGAAATCCGCGCTCAGGTATTCCAAGCTTTTCGGCGAATTCCTTCAGCTCGTCAACGGAAGTATCGCTGATCATGTGGCACCACAACCAGTCGCGCCAAGGCCACATTGCTGTGTCGATAAGAATTGCCATGTGCCCTAGCGTATAAGTCGTTGCACATTTAGCAGCTGGTTAATCAGAGATACCGAAACGGTTGTGCAAGCGTCGAAGTGGTCCAGGTGCCCACCAGTTCCAATCGCCGGCTACGCGCATCAATGCTGGCACGAGTAAACCACGCACAACTGTTGCATCGATAAGAATCGCAAAGGCAACCCCGAGGCCAAGCATTTTAATGTTTGTGACGCCGCTGGTGAGGAAACAGAAAAACACTAACGCGATTAAAACTGCGGCAGCGGTGATTATTCGGCCTGAACGTTGCAGGCCGAGACGCACTGATGTTTCTGTATCCGCACCGTGATCGTGCTCTTCTTTAATGCGAGACAGTAAGAATAATTCGTAGTCCATGGATAAACCGAATGCAACGATGGCAATCAAAACCATCATTGAAGTGTCGATAGTCCCTGTGACCGTGAACTTACCTGTGAGCCACTGAATGTGACCGTATTGGAACACCCACGTGAGCAGCCCAACCGTCGCAGACAAACTCACAATGTTTAACACGATTGCCTTGAGTGGCAACAAGATACTTCCAGTGAAAAGGAAGAGCAAAATAAATGTTGTCACAGCAAGCCACGCAGCGATAATTCCCAGACGATCTGAAATGGCAAGTTGCGAATCGGTGTAAACCGCTCCTGCACCGCCGACCAAAGTTCCATCTGGAATGTTGCTCAGAGCACGAATATCTGAAACAAGTGTTTGTGATTCAGGCGTACGTGGTGCTGGCACTGTCACAACTGTCAGGCGGGAAAAGTGCGGTGCAACAGTCAGGCCGTTCATGGCCATCGTCTGCTGATATGTCATGGACTGCGGATCATTCACATCAAAAACGGATACGTTATCCACTCCGTCAAGTGTGCTGACTGAAGTAGCCAAAGCAGTGAGTTGCTGTGTGGTTGCCGACTGGGGCACCACGATTTCTAATGGGCTAGTTACTTGGCCTTCGAATCGATCGCGTGACACTTGTGAAGCGATTGCCACCTTGTTTGACGCGGGTAATACGCGATCATCTACTTGACTGAATTGCGCGTTGAGTGCCGGAGCGGCAAAGACGCCAAGGAGTACAAGGGTTCCAACGATGACGCTCAATGGTCGTTTCATTACGCGACTTGCAAGTGAAGCCCAGGCTCCATCATCTGATGGTGTGAGGTCGCCTCGCCGGAGCTTCATCTTGTTGATGTTTGTACCGAGCAACGCGAGAACTGCCGGCAGTGCAATCAGGCTGGAAATGACGGCAAAGATGACGACGCTAACACCGGCGTAACCGAATGACTTAAGGAAGTACAAAGGGAATACGTTGAGCGATGCAAGAACTAATGCAACTGTTAGACCTGAGAAGAAAACTGTGCGTCCAGCCGTGGCAACGGTTTTGGCGACAGATGCTTCGACGTCGTTTGTCGCTGCGAGTTCTTCTCGGAATCTATTAACAATGAGAAGTGCGTAATCAATTCCAAGTCCAAGACCGAGTCCAGTAATCAAGTTCAATGCGAAAATTGATACATCAGTGAACTGCGTGATGATGTAAATGACTAGGAAGCTGCCCGTTACAGACCCAAGGGCAACAATCATGGGCAGCCCTGCTGCAACTGCAGTGCCAAAAATAATCAGCAACATCAAAATGTTGAGTGGGATTGCAATTGATTCGGCTTTTGCTAGATCCTTGGTGATTTGAGTGTTAAGCGAGTTGTACAACACCTGAAGTCCACCGACGTAAGTTGTTGCTTCGGAGCTGGTGTTGTCGTACGTGCTTTGAATATGTTCGGCTAATGCCATTGCGTCAGGGTTACTCAGCTTCTTATCGAAATAGACAAGTGCCATACCTGCTTTTCCATCAGTGCTGCGAAGTGAAGCGGGGTTACCTGCGGACCAGTATGAGGTAACAGTTTCGACGCCCGCTTCATTCTTAAGTCGCGCTTCGATGGCTTGAGCAGTGGCACGCGAGCTTGCAGAATCTACATTGCCTGGAGTGTCGATGATGAGTGTGACGTCGGGATCTTTGGCATTGAATTCTGAGGTCAGAATTGTTTGCACTTTGCCTGAGTCACTGCCGGGGTTGTCGTAGCCCTGACTTTTAAGAGCGCTGAACATCCCACTACCTATTGCGCCGGCAACAATTACCGAAATGATGTAGCTGGCAAGTAGGCCTTTGCGGTGGCGAACAATGAAGTGGCCGAGGCGCTCGAACATGTCGATCCTTCGTGTGAAATTTTTGTTACTTAATGGTAACTGTAAGCGTTGGTGCAATGACGGTGCCGAGTCGGGCATCCTTGGTTCGCGCCATTACTAACAAGGACCCCTTTTTTACAGGAGCGTTGAAAGTAAATACGTAAGTGCCCTTGACGTTTGTTTTCACAATCGTCGCGCGAATCCACTTAGTGGTGGGTGTGCGGGTGAAGATGAATACAGCGGCACCTTCCGTCACGGGCAAGACCGCGCCAGATACGCGAATCTTGTTCGCCGTGATCGGTGTCTTGCCTTTAGTTGTATGTACTGCGCTCTTTGGCCCACGTAAAGTCAGCTGGCCAACGGATACGAGATCTGGCTGCGCCGCGACAATGTTGCCCGCCGCATTGCCAATAACAATGCGGACTGTGTGTGTGCCTGGCGCAACCGCAGGCCATGGCGTCGTCCAACGCCCATAAATATTTGTATAAGCCTGGGCTATCGTGACCCACTTTGTTGTTACTAATTCCTGCAGGTACACGCGATCGTTGAATTGCACTGGCGTGACTGTGCCCGCATAAGTAACAGCCCCAGGGAGCATCGGTGATGTTGGCGCAGTTGTCAGACTTGTGCCAGTTGGTTTCACGGCCACAGCGTCTAAGGCTGCTGTCACCGTTGAGCTACTTGGTGTAATTGCTGTGATGTATGTCGAGGGCAAAGTGCGATTCGTTGGTTGGTAACCCAACAGCGTGCGTAACGAGGAAGGGCTCACATAGGTGCCCGGTACGACGTTTACTTGCTGTACGTTGCCCGCAGAGTCTGCGACAGTCAGGCGGCTCGTTGCCTTACTTGCCGTTCGCCCTGTGACGTACAAGGCCACAACGTTCTTTACTGGCAAAGGAAACGCTGTGACACATGCACCGTTTGAATTGTGGCCAGCACAATTCAACTGCTTTACCAAAGTGGCTTGGTCAATCGTCTTTGTCCACACTGTGTTTGAGTTCCCGACCTCAGGCAAAAGCGCCCAGTGATCATCAACTTTTTGTGACCAAGGAAGTTCACTTGAACCCCACACTTCACTGGCTGGTTGAGTCCATCCACCTGAGGCAGAGAAGAAAAATGCCTTGACAACTTTGGTTGCTGAACCTACCCGGTAAGTCAGGACTTGCCCGTCCGGTGAAGTTCCCATTGTTGATGTGACTGCCGCTACCCACGCCGAACCGAAGCTGCTGTATTCCTTGTTAAACCCAACGAAGTTTTGATCTTTGTTAGGCGATGAATAAATGTGACACCAACAGTCACTGTGAACTTTGGTTGCGCTTCCACCCGGTGGCGTAAATGCGGTGCCCGCCGTGATGATTTGTTGATAACCAGCCAGAGCGTACGAACGCGCAGCAACTACTTGTGCCTTGAGAGCCTCGGCATTCCACGATGATGGCACTTCGCCAAGACCATTGATGTATTCGTCTGCAAGGCGCATCGTATTGACAGCAGTAAGACCATATGTTGATCCTGAAATTTTGGCCAGGCCCACATCGATCGATCCATAACGATAACGATGCGGACATGATCCACTCGCCGCTGGTTGTGCTGACCCAAAAACATTCACACAGAAATTCCCAAGGCTGCTCGTCGCGTTTGCCAGGCTGTAGCCATCGGTGACGTTAACAACACTTGGATGGCCAGCAACTTGCCAGGCCACTTTGATTGGTGTACTCGCTGCGGTTGTTCGAAGAAGGAGAAACTTTGTAGAACCGTCTGGGTTAGTGCCATTGGGTTTGAGCACTTCCATGATTGTTGTTGACCCAAGTTTTGGACGAACAACTATTGACGTTGTGTTTGCGACGACAGTTAAGGCCGCGGTCGAAACAGTTCCGGCGGCATCTTTCCAACCTGTTGAAGTCACAGTCAGTTTCCCGGCGGTACCGCCGAGCGCCTCACCGCGAAGTGCAACGTACTTAACACCCTGCAGTAAACCAATGCGCACATTTGTGGCAACTGGCGGAGTGGCAAGTTTGGGATTCGTTGCTAATGACGTGGTCGGGTAATAGTGGGACAAAATCTCTGCGTATGGTTTCCCAGCCAGGGCCATACCTTGGGCACCGTATTGGCTCATTCCCACGCCATGTCCGAATCCAGAGCCTTTGATGGTGAAGGTGGCTGGAACTGTGGGGAGCGCAGTTTCGGCAGCTCGAGCTGCAGGTCCAGCCAGCACAAGACCCGCGCCGACGGCGAAGGCCGACGTCGTGGCGAGAAAACGATGAAGATTGCGCATAATTTCGTTGGCTGGATAGGGAAGTAAGCCGTTTAATGAAACTAACACAGACTCTTTACAGCAACCGTTTACAAAACCAGTAACTTGGCAATATTGGATGAATTTTGTATCTATAAGGCACTCGTTCAGTGGGCTGGCATTGTGACCTACGATTAGAGCAGTCATTAAGTACAGGGTTTCACCAAAGCCAGCAAGGCACATGTCGGTCTAATTAAGGAATTTACGTGAGTGTTCTAGACAAAATCCTTCGCGCTGGCGAAGGAAAGGTTCTTCGCAAGCTCGAATCGATTGCGGTTCAAGTTAATGCCCTTGAGTCTCACTATGTCGACCTGTCTGATGCTGAGTTGCGCGCAATGACCGACTCGTTCAAAGAGCGCATTGCCGAAGGTGAAACTCTGGACTCTTTGCTTCCTGAAGCTTTTGCGGTTGTTCGCGAGGCGAGTAAGCGCACGCTAGGGCAACGCCATTATGACGTTCAAATTATGGGTGGCGCCGCACTTCATTTGGGCAACATTGCGGAAATGCGCACTGGTGAAGGTAAGACACTCGTGTCTACTTTGCCTGCGTATCTCAACGCGCTCAGCGGCGACGGTGTGCACGTTGTTACTGTCAACGACTACCTTGCTGCACGTGATGCCCAGTGGATGGGTCGCGTTCACCGTTTCCTTGGTTTGAATGTGGGAACGATTCTTTCTGATCTCACTCCCGAGCAGCGCCGCGAAGAATATTTGGCCGACATTACCTACGGCACGAATAACGAGTTTGGTTTTGATTACTTACGCGACAACATGGCAATGTCACCAATTGACCGCGTGCAACGCGGACATAACTTTGCCGTAGTCGATGAAGTGGATTCGATTCTGATTGATGAGGCACGTACCCCGCTGATCATCAGTGGACCAGCTGACCAGCCAACAAAGTGGTACAGCGAATTCGCGCGCCTTGTTCCAAAGTTGCAGGTTGGAACTGATTATGAGGTTGATGAAAAGAAGCGCACAGTTGGCATTTTGGAACCGGGCGTCGTCAAGGTTGAAAACTGGTTAGGTATTGAAAATCTATATCAGTCCGTAAATACCGACCTTGTTGGTTATTTGAATAATGCGTTGAAGGCCCTGTCGTTGTTTAAGCGCGACAAGGATTATGTCGTCATGAATGGCGAAGTCATGATTGTTGATGAACATACCGGTCGTATGCTCGCGGGCCGTCGCTACAACGACGGTATGCATCAAGCCATTGAGGCTAAGGAAGGTGTCCAGATTCAAAACGAGAATCAGACGCTGGCCACTATCACTCTTCAGAACTATTTCCGCATGTACAACAAGTTGTCGGGTATGACCGGTACCGCGATGACTGAAGCTGCTGAATTGCAGCAGATCTACAAGTTGGGCGTTGTTCCAATTCCAACGAATAAGCCGGCACAGCGTGCTGACCAAGTGGATCTGGTTTTCCGTACTGAAGATGCGAAGTACAACGCAGTAATTGCAGATATTAAGCAGCGCAATACTGCGGGACAGCCAATTCTTGTGGGTACGGCAAGTGTTGAGAAATCAGAACTAATGTCGACGTACCTGACTCGCGCAGGTATTCCGCACGAGGTATTGAATGCAAAGCAACATGCTCGCGAAGCGTCGATCATTGCTGAGGCTGGGCGTAAGGGCGCGGTCACGGTTGCCACAAACATGGCTGGTCGCGGTACTGACATCATGCTTGGTGGAAACACTGAATTCCGTGCTACTCAGGAACTTGAAAAGCGGGGACTAGATCCTGTTGACAACGCGGCGGAGTACGAAGCTGCTTGGCCAAAGGCTCTTGACGATGCTAAAGCGGCAGTTGCAACCGAGCACGAAGAAGTGATCTCTGCTGGTGGTTTGTATGTCCTTGGCACTGAGCGTCACGAATCACGACGTATCGATAACCAGCTCCGTGGTCGTTCTGGTCGCCAGGGCGATCCAGGTGAGACACGTTTCTATCTCTCACTTGAAGATGATTTGATGCGGCTGTTCAAGGGCGACATGGTGAATGCGTTCTTACAGCGCTTCAACGTTCCTGATGATGTGCCAATCGAGGCCAAGATGGTGACGAATGCTATTCGTTCGGCCCAGACTCAGGTTGAAGCTCAGAACTTTGAAATTCGTAAGAATGTGTTGAAGTACGACGAAGTGATGAATCGCCAGCGTCAGGTTGTTTACGCTGAGCGTGTTCGCGTGTTGAACGGTGAAGACATCACGGATCAAATTCATAGCTTCATTGATGACACTGTTAATGATTATGTGAATGCTGCAACGGCTGAAGGATTCCCTGAAGATTGGGATCTTGAAACGTTGTGGACTGCCTTTGGTACGCTGTATCCAGTTGGTGTGTCCGCCGACGATGTTATTAAATTGGCGGGCGGCGACAAGGCTGACCTCAGCCAGGGTCTACTTGCCGAAACAATTATTGCGGATGTTCACAAGGCCTATGCCGCTCGTGAAGAAGAACTCACAGCGCCTGTGATGCGTGAGCTTGAACGTCAAGTTATTTTGAGCGTTCTTGATCGTAAGTGGCGCGAGCATCTTTATGAAATGGATTATCTACAAGAAGGTATTGGTCTGCGTGCGATGGCCCAGAAGGATCCACTTGTGGAGTACCAGCGTGAAGGTTACGACTTGTTCGTTGCGATGATG
>CANGDT010000021.1 GCA_947452755.1 Actinomycetota bacterium | reverse complement strand
AGGGCCGCCATCAAAGCTTCGGGGACAAAGCGACCACCGAACTTGCCGAAATGTCCTGCATAATCAGGCGTCGAGCTTGTCGCGAAGGTCGTCATTTACACACCATCCTTGTGATGACCGACAGGTGTTCGGTCATGAGCTGTTGTGCGAACTTTCGCACCCTCTAGTGTCCATTCTCGAACAGTTTCCGTCGGAGCACCACCTGTGACCAAAGCCTCGCCAATCAAGGCCACATCAGCACTGGCGTTTGCCAACAGCGCGATGTCCTGAAGAGAAGAAATTCCCGACTCTGCTACCGCAATGCAGTCAGTTGGAATCTTTGGAATCAAATTGACGCATGTGGCTAAATCCACGTCAAGGGTTTTCAAATTTCGTGCGTTGACGCCGATCAACTCAGCATCCAGATCAATGGCCCGTTCAAGTTCCCTGTCGTCATGCACTTCCACAAGAACAGACATGCCAAGTTCGTGAGCCTGGGCGTACATTTCGGACATCTGACCGTCAGTAAGTGCGGCCACAATTAACAAAATGACATCTGCACCATGTGCTCTCGCTTCGAGAACTTGGTAGGCGTCAACCATAAAGTCTTTTCGAAGAACAGGAATTGTGACTTCGGCACGGACCGCATCCAAGTCAGCAAGCGATCCGCCGAAGCGTCGCTTTTCGGTCAACACACTAATCATTTGTGCGCCACCGGCTTGGTAGGCGGCGGCAAGCACTTCTGGCTGAGCAATGTCCGCCAGAAATCCCTTACTCGGGCTGGAGCGTTTCACTTCAGAAATGATGCTGAAATCACGAGCACGCAAAGTGTTGTACACCTCAAGCGCCGGCGCAGCGGCTAGTGCTTGATCCTGCAGCTCTGACCAAGTCACCGCTTGCATGCGCTCGGCTAAGTCTTCACACACACCATCGATGATGGAGTCCAAGACCGTCGCCACGCGAACCTGCTTTCAAGATACGAGCCAAAATCAAAAATGCTGTGGTTCTAGTTTAGGTGGTGAGCATGCCTGAGAAATCAATGGCAAAAGCTGCCCCACCTTCAGGTGAGCGACCCGCTATTGCAGTTGCACCGAGCCGTGATGCCAACCGACCCACAAGTGCAAGCCCAAAGCCAGTACCCACTCGACGAACCCCGCGGTAACGCTCATACAACTCACCAGGTTGGAATGCCACAGCAATGTCGTCCTGCGAAAGACCCGGGCCACCATCGCGGATGGAAATGACACCACGTTCAGTGAGGCTGAAAATGATTTGTTCTCCTGCTGGCGTTACTCGCAAGGCGTTTTCCGCAAGGTTATCGATGATCTGACGAACACGTGTGGCGTCTGTCATCACCAACACTGGAAGAGTCGGGAATTCACTTCGGAAGATGACTCCCTCGCGCGACGCTCGGTCAGTCCATACATCGGAGGCCTCGGCAATTACGTCAACCAAATTGACCCGTTGCATATTTAAAGGAAAATCAACTGCACCTGTGCGGGCTAAATCTAAAAGGTCGCTCACTAAACGATCAAGGCGGAGCGATTCTGACTCAACAACGTTTCCCACTTTGGCAATTTCGTCAGCACCAATCATGCCGTCCGACATCGCTTCGCCGTAGCCGCGTATCGCAGTCAGTGGTGTGCGCAATTCATGACTTACCGAAAGCAAGAAATCACGCTGTCGACCTTCACTAATGACAAGCTCTTCGGCAAGAACATTCAACGCTTCAGCGATTTCTGAAATTTCAGTGGGACCTTCAAGTTCCAGTCTGACTTCGCGCTCTCCAAGGGCAAGCGCATGCGCAGCCTTTGCGGCTTTTGCAAGCGGTCGAGCCAGGCGACGCGCAAAATACAAACCGAGCAATACCGCAATGACGAAACCAATAACCAACGCCTCGGCTATTCGACGAACAGCGCCAGTTGTCACTGAGGAAATTGCTGACATTGGTTGAATGAGCACCACGCCAGTGCCTTGACCGACAGGGCGGGCCTCAACAAACACACAGCGTTGCTTGTCACAATTGCGCGCACTCACAGACCCGCCATTAGCAATCACTGCGATTTGGCTCGTCGTCATCTGCGCTGGTTCCGTTTGTCCGGGAATAATTGGCAAAACCACAACGCCTTGAATTCTGAGATATCCCACGACACCATTCAGCGCACGTGCCGCCTGATTTGATGGATCCATGTGGCTGGCGTCATTATCAAAATCATTCGGATGCGTTGCAATGTCGTGAACCAAATCTGCTTGACTAGCCAAGCTCACTTGCGCCTGTGCTTGTGCAGCACCACGGATAAGCGGCATGGCGACAATTCCCGCAATCAACACCGCAACCGCAGCTACTGAACCTGTCAGCAGAGCCGCGCGAGAAGAAAGGGAGCTAAACACACTTAATCCTTATCGACCGAATAACCAACGCCGCGAACCGTACGGATTGGACTGTAATCTCCGAACTTGGCGCGCAACTGCGCTACGTGCACATCGACAGTGCGGGTACCAACAATTGATTCATAACCCCAGACGCGACTCAACAATTCGTCACGACTAAAAACTCGTCCCGGTCGTGACATGAGATAGGCCAATAAATCAAATTCAGTTGCGGTCAATGAAACTTCCTCGCCCTTTAATGTGACGCGACGGGTATCCGAATCAAGTGATACTTCGCGCACGACAAGGGGTTCCGATGAATCGTCGCGGATTTGATCGCGGCGAAGAACCGCTTTAACGCGAGAGACTACTTCACGAAAACTTCTCGGAGGCTTAGTGATGTAGTCATCTGCACCAAGTTCAAGCCCGACGATGGGATCGTAAACATCGTCGCGAGCTGTCAGGAAAATCACTGGAGTTTGATCACCTGACTTGCGAAGTTCCGTGAGCACTGCCATGCCGTCCATAGTCGGCAAACCAATGTCTAAAACAATCGCAACCGGATGCAGACGTCGAGCTGCGGCCAGCCCCAAGGCGCCGTCGCTTTCAACATGCACTCCAAAACCTTCATCGCGCAGGTATTTACCAACAAGGTCAGAAATATTCTTCTCGTCTTCAACGACGAGGACTAAGCCTTTAGATTCGCTCACGGTCTCACCTTGTCAGGTCAATGACTGCGAGATGTCATTGGAATGTTAAGAAACGGTCAACTTAAGCGGCAGGCTGCTTGCCAAAGCCCATCAGAGCAAGAACTTTGCCCACAACGCCAGCTACTGGAAGAAGTACGATTCCGACCCAGAAAACTGTCGGGGAGGCAATAACTACGCCAACTGAACCAACCGTGAATCCAAGGATTGCAATGATTACCGCAGCCCAAGCGGCAACTGTGTGACCATGATCGTCGTGTTCGGCTGACATGTTTCTCCTACGTTTACACATCCACGGCAATTCAGTGCGGTGGCTTGCTTCATTCTACTGCGCACTGACCTTGGACAGCCCGCATCCTATGGAATATCAATTACGCAGTCGGGTCGATTCCTCGATCGAGAGCTTGCCAAGTCGTTAAATCTTTATCGTCCGGAGCCCGTTCATAACGCGGGGACATACCAGTTCCGCTCGGGGTCGTTGCTGCTACAAGCACGCCACCGACCATCAAAACTAACGCCGCAACTAAAGAGATTTGCGGCCATGCCGACATAGTGACGTGAAAAGATTCGACCGTACGTCCTAGCTTGTCAGCGACTAGTCGGCTGACTACCTCGGCTTTACCTTGCGCGCGCCCAGCTGAATAGGACGAAGCAAATACGCCAAGACCCATCAAGACAACAAGTACGCCAAAGAAACGACGCACGTTACCTCGCGCACTGACAATTCCCAAAACTGCCGCCACACCGGCCACACCCAACGCTGCGCTCAGAGGATCCAATTGGCGCCCAGAGAAATTCAACGTGACGGATGGGAAACCTTGCTCGGCATAGGTCACCGTCACCCAAGTTCGCGCACTTGCAAAAAGTACTAGAGCAGAGGAAAGCGCAATCAACAGCAAACCCATCCGATAAGCGCGCACCGCTAGCTTCCAGCCTTCATCGTGTTCGCAACGGCCACTGCATGTAATACGGCTGCAGCTTTCGCTTGACATTCCGCGTCTTCGGAGATGGGCACAGAGTCCGCGACGACACCTGCACCGGCTTGAACGTAGGCACGCCCATCTTTGATTACTGCACTACGAATTGCGATAGCCGTATCAACATTCCCGGCAAAGTCGAAGTATCCAACACAACCGCCATAGACACCACGTTTGGATGGTTCTAATTCATCAATGATTGACATTGCCATTGGCTTTGGTGCGCCTGACAGTGTTCCTGCGGGAAAAGTTGCACCAACAAGATCCACAGCGCTGACCGAATCATCAATGTGACCAGTCACCGTCGACACAATATGCATGACGTGGCTGTAGCGTTCAACGCTCATGAAATCGATAACTTCAACACTTCCTGGAACACTCACGCGACCAAGATCGTTGCGACCCAGGTCAACAAGCATCAAATGTTCAGCCAATTCCTTTTTGTCGTCCATAAGTTCCGCCGCCAGCGCTTCATCTTCTTCTGGTGTAACGCCACGACGACGCGTTCCTGCAATCGGGTGAACCATGGCCAGACCATCCGTGAGTTTGACCAACGCCTCGGGGCTTGAACCGACTAAATCAAATGCAACATCAGAACTTATTGGTTCGTTAGGTGCGGTTGTTGCGGGTACGCGAATTAAGAACATGTACGGGCTTGGGTTAGATGCCCGCAAAATACGATAAACATCGAGCGCGGACGCTTTACATTCTGTGGAAAATCGTTGTGAGAGCACAATTTGGAAAGCGTCACCTGCGCGAATACGTTCTTTTGCGGTTTCAACCGACGCAACATAATTCTCAGTTGTTGTCTCGCGCTGAATCACTGGTGTTGCCGACGCGTCGTAGGTGACCGCTGTTGATTCCAGTCCATTAGCTAGAGCAGCTTGCATCGCGTCTAACCGCTCAACTGCGTTATGCCAAGCATCTTCTACGCGTGCGCCGGTGTTGTCGTAATTGATTGCATTGGCGATGAGCGTTACCGAACCATTCACATGGTCCAGCACAGCGAGATCTGTCGCGACCAACATCGCTAATTCTGGCAGGTTTAATTTTTCTGGCGCATGATTCGGCAATCGTTCAAATCGACGCACAATGTCATAGCCCAAATAGCCCACCACACCGCCAGTCAGCGGAGGTAGGGCAAGATCCGTAAGTCCAAGATTGACGTTCGGCGTGTCGAGAACCTCAAGCGTTGAACGCAATGCCGCAATGGGATCCGCGTTGTAATCAATACCTTCTGGAACTGTGCCCGACCAATGCGCCGAACCGCCAACTTCGGAAAGCATCGCCGAACTTCGCACACCAATAAATGAATATCGTGACCATGAATGTCCATGCTCAGCTGATTCGAGTAAGAATGTACCGGCACGCTCCCCTGCGAGTTTGCGATACAAGCCCACAGCCGTTTCACCGTCGGCAAGTAATGTGCGAAATACCGGAATAACTCGACGGTCGGTCGCCAAAGAAACGAATTGTTCAAGCGTTGGTGTTGCAGTCACGAGGTGCCGCCATCTTGTTCCACGTCTGGATGAGTCGTAAAGGTGTCAAAGCATGACCGAGCCCCTGTGTGACATGCGGCACCGGTCTGATCGACAGTTAAGAGCAATGTGTCAAAGTCACAATCTGCCGAAAGAGAAACGACACGTTGGGTGTTACCCGAGGTCGCGCCTTTTACCCAAAGTTCTTGGCGGCTTCGGCTCCAATACGTGGCTGACCCCGTTGTCAACGTCAGTTCAACCGATTCCTTATTCATCCAGGCGACCATGAGCACTTCCCGGGTGTCTACCTGCTGAACTACGACTGGAACTAACCCGCGCTCGTCAAAAACAATTCGGTCGTAAATCGACCCAGTGGGTTCAGACGACGCAGATGACATGTCCCCATTCTGCCGTGTGTCTGCAATTGCACAAAAACTGCGCTTTTGAAGATGCAGACGTACTCTGTTGTTATGAGCAAATCACAAAATTGGGCCGCCAAGGAAAGAGCCGAGTTCGTGAAGGTTATTCGCGAAGTTGGTCCCGATGCCCCAACTTTGTGCGCAGGTTGGACGGCAAAAGATTTGGCGGCACACATTGTTGTACGTGAACGCCGACCAGATGCCGCTATCGGAATTATGCTCCCAATCGCCTCGAACTACACCGATAAAGTAATGGCCCGCTATTGCGCAATGGAGTGGGAAGAGTTGGTCTCACTCGTTGAATCAGGTGCACCATCGTGGAATCCAATGTCGATCACAGCTGTGGATGAAGTGGCCAACGTTCTTGAATTCTTTGTACACGCAGAAGATGTACGCAGGGCTCAGCCGCACTGGACGGCACGAACACTTGACCCTGAATTTTCAAACGTGCTGTGGAGTCGACTTTCCAAAATGGCCAAGCTGCAATGGCGTCGCGCAAAACTAGGTGTGACCCTTTTGCATAGCGACGATGCAATTATCGCCAAGGCAATTTCCGCAAACGGTCTTGGCGTTACCGTCGAAGGTGAACCAAGCGAGCTCGTGTTGAAGTCTTATGGACGGACCGAATGTGTCACGCGAGTCGACGGGACGCCTGATTCGGTTGCGGTTTACAACACCACAAATCTGCACATCTAACGAACTGGATAACCGTGAGAACGGATTTCATCCTTCACTTCGCTGATGGACAGTTCACCAAAGTGAAAAACGCTTGCCGCAAGTACAGCGTCGGCTCCTGCTTCAATCGCAGGTACAAAGTCAGTTAAGCGGCCAGCACCACCACTGGCAATTACCGGAATTGAAATCGCAGATCGAACAGCCTTTATCAGCTCGAGATCGTAGCCATCTTTAGTGCCATCGGCATCCATCGAATTCAGAAGCACCTCACCAGCTCCACGTTCGGCAGCCTCAATGATCCATTCCAGGGCATCGCGACCAGAACTCTGACGTCCGCCATGGGTGGTTGCCTCAAATCCTGACGGTGAAGTCACGCTTCGACGTACGTCTACTGATAACACAATGCATTGATCTCCAAAACGTCGCGACGCATCAGTGATCAGCTGGGGATTTGTTAGCCCGGCAGTGTTGATCCCGACCTTGTCAGCGCCACTTCGCAACAGCATGTCCACATCGTCCGTCGTTCGCACTCCTCCGCCAACAGTCAGTGGAATAAAGACTTGTTCGGCAGTACGTCGGACTATGTCAAACGTGGTTGCCCGATCGGAACTGCTGGCAGTGATGTCGAGAAAAATGACTTCGTCGGCCCCAGCCTGCCCATAGGCAGCCGCCAGTTCAACAGGATCACCTGCATCGCGTAAATCAACAAAGTTCACGCCCTTAACAACGCGTCCAGCATCAACGTCTAGGCACGGAATAACGCGAACAGCAACACTCATTACGGAATCTGAATCCCCGCAACGGCAATTGCCTCTTCAAGTGTGAATGCCTGCGCATAGAGCGCCTTACCCACAATTGCGCCTTCGACACCAAGTTCGACCAATTCGCGTAAGTCGACGATGTCTTTCAGATTTGAAATACCACCACTAGCGATAACTGGTTGAGAAGTTCGCGCACACATGTCACGGAGTAACTCAATGTTTGGCCCTTGCAATGTTCCATCTTTTGTGACATCCGTAACGACGTACCGTTGGCAGCCGTCCGCATCGAGTCGCTCGAGGGTTTCCCAAATATCTCCGCCATCACGAGTCCAGCCGCGCGCAGCCAGAGTAGTTCCACGCACATCGAGCCCAACAGCAATACGGTCGCCAAACTCGCCAATGACGCGTGCAGTCCATTCAGGATCCTCCAACGCGGCAGTGCCAAGGTTCACTCGGCGACATCCAGTCGCCAGTGCAGCACGCAATGATTCGTCGTCGCGAATTCCGCCCGATAGTTCAACCTTGATATCGAGTTGGCCCACAACCGACGCCAAAAGTTCTCGATTATCACCACGACCAAACGCAGCATCTAAATCAACCAGATGAATCCACTGAGCACCCGCTCGCTGCCAGTCCAATGCGGCTGACAACGGATCGCCAAACGATGTTTCGCTATCGGCCTGGCCTTGCACAAGGCGAACAGCTTGGCCATGCGCAACGTCGACGGCAGGCAAAAGTTCAAGTGATGTCATGGTGTCCTAACCTAACGTCTTAACCCAGTTTGCCAACAGCTGCAGGCCGGCATCACCAGACTTTTCAGGGTGAAATTGAGTTGCCCACAAAGGTCCGTTTTCTACGGCAGCGACGAAATCATCACCATGGTTAGCCCAACTGACCTTTGGCGCTGGAAATGGCTCCTCTGGATGAAGTGTCCACGTCCGAGCGGCAAAAGAATGTACAAAATAGAAACGTTCGTCTTCAACGCCGGCAAACATGTCGCTACCGTGTGCGACTCGAACGTTGTTCCAACCCATGTGTGGCAATACTGGTGCGGTCAATTGATCAACCACGCCAGGCCATTCGCCGAGTCCCTGATGCACAGCACCCGAAGCGTGCTCGGTGCTGCCTTCAAAGAGAACCTGCATTCCGACGCAGATGCCCAACACAGGTCGCCCACCAGCTAGTCGTTGACCAATAATTCGCGCGCCATTGACATTCTCAATGCCTGCGACACATGCGGCAAAAGCGCCGACGCCCGGCACAACCAGACCGTCGGCTTGCAGCGCGCGATCTGGATCAATAGTCACTTCCACCGAACTACCAGTGTTCTGGAGGGCACGTTGGACGGAACGGACGTTTCCGGAACCGTAATCCAGTACGACAATATCGGCCACGAACTACAGAGTTCCCTTAGTCGACGGAACACCAATCACACGATCATCGAGTGCGACTGCTTCGCGCAGGGCGCGGGCAACCGCCTTGAATTGACCTTCAACGATGTGATGGGCGTTGCGCCCGCTGAGTACCCGAATGTGTAAACAGATTTGGGCGCTGGCAACTATCGATTCCCAGATGTGCTTGGTCAGCGAAGTGTCATATGAGCCAATCAATTCAACAAGGTCGGGCTCTTCATGGACCAGATACGGGCGTCCCGATAGATCAACCGAGGCCATCGTGGCTGTCTCGTCCATAGGGACAACCGCATCGCCATAACGGCGAATTCCAGCTTTGTCGCCAAGTGCCTCGCGCAACGCCTGGCCAACTGCAAGTGCCGTGTCCTCAACAGTGTGATGCGCATCAATTTCAAGATCGCCCTTCGTGCGGACTGTGAGATCAAAGCCACCATGGCGCCCAAGCTGCATCAACATATGATCAAAGAACGGCACACCAGTTTCAACGTCTGCCTGTCCAGTGCCGTCAAGGTCGATGTCGACGACGACAGAGCTTTCCTTTGTCGTGCGCTCTACATGGGCGGTGCGTGCCATTGTGATCTACTTTCTCTCGGTGCCATTAATTCCACTGCCCACGATATCGAGCAATGCAGATTTAAAAATTGTATTTTCTTCGGGCGTACCAATACTTACTCGAAGCCAGCCCGATGGACCTACTTGGCGAATGAGCACTCCACGCTCAAGCAATTGCGCCCAGATCACGTCGCGGTCGACGAACTGACCAAACATCAAGAAGTTGGCCTCGCTTGGTGCAACATCAAATCCCTGGGCGATCATCCAACCGCGCAATTCCTCACGCTCGTTGCGGATTAATTCAACTTGTCCGAGTAATTCTTCGGAGAAACTCACGGCAGCGCAGGCAACTGCCTGAGTGACGGCAGACAGGTGATACGGCAGTCGAACAAGTTGAATCGCATCAATGACGTCTTTGCCCGCAACGGCGTACCCAAGGCGCAGTCCCGCACACGAAAAAGCTTTACTCATTGTGCGAGTCACCACGAGACGAGGGTGGACCGCTATGCGGCTCACTGCACTTGGCGTTCCTGGCGAACGAAATTCGGCATAGGCCTCATCGATGATGACGATTCCAGAAAAATTCTCGCACACATAGTCAACGACCTCGATGGGCAAAAAAGTTCCAGTCGGATTATTTGGTGATGTCAAAATCATGATGTCTGGATTTTCACGCAGAGCCTGGTCAATCATTTCTCGATCAACTGAAAAATCTTCATTGCGCGCCACTGTGAAAAATTCAGTAAAAGTATCACGACAATAATCCGCGTACATTGAATACGTTGGCGTAAACGTGACAACCTTGCGGCCAGGTCCGCCGAATAGTTGCAAGAGTTGCAACATAACTTCGTTGCTTCCATTGGCAGGCCACACATTTGCAGACGTAACGGCAACCGTCGACTCGGCAGAAATAAATTCGGCAAGCGCTTCGCGAAGGTGTATCGCATCACGATCTGGATAGCGATTTAGCCCCGTGGCCACACCTCGTACCGCATGTGCCATCGCCTCAACGAGCGCGTCAGACGGTGCGTACGGATTCTCGTTAACATTCAGACGCACCGGCACCGCAAGTTGAGGTGCACCATACGGCGACAACCCTGCTAAATCCTGGCGGATTGGTAACTCGGTCATGTCAGCCGGACCTCGACAGCAGACGCATGACTTGGTAAATCTTCGGCATTTGCCAGAGTAATGACGGTGTGGGCGATGTCGTTTAAAGCATCTTGGTCGTATTCAACGAAGTGCAGTCCGCGCAAAAACGTCTGCACCGAAAGACCTGACGAGTGACAGGCACATCCCCCAGTTGGCAGAACGTGATTAGAGCCAGCTGCATAATCTCCGAGCGAAACCGGTGTCCACGCACCAATAAATATCGCACCAGCATTCTTCACCCGATGTGCAACCTCAGCGGCACCTCGAGTATGTATCTCTAGATGTTCAGCTGCATACGCATCAACAACGGCAAGGCCATGGTCGATGTCATCAACAAGCACGATTGCACTCTGTTGTCCGCGTAGCGCCGTTTTAATTCGATCACTGTGCTTTGCTTGCGGCACTTGTTCTGCCAAACTCAACTGAACTTTTGCAGCGAGCCCTGGATCATCGGTCACCAGAACGGATGCCGCAACAACATCATGTTCAGCCTGACTGATCAAATCAGCTGCCACAAAATCTGGGTTGGCACTGCTGTCTGCAAGAATCGCAATTTCAGTAGGACCAGCCTCAGAATCAATTCCAATGCGTCCCTTTAATAGGCGCTTTGCTGCGGTGACCCACATATTTCCCGGGCCTGTGACCATGTTGACCGGATCAATTGAGGGCGACTCTGAACCATATGCCAAAAGTGCAATTGCTTGCGCCCCGCCAACTGCGTAGACCTCGTCAATTCCGAGCAGCGCACACGCAGCCATGATAGTGGGGTGCGGCCAGCCGCCGTGATCACGTTGCGGAGGTGACACAACAACAATTGAGGGAACACCAGCTATTTGCGCAGGTACGACGTTCATCACCACGCTACTTGGATAAACCGCTCGTCCACCGGGGACATACAGTCCTACACGTTCAACAGGAACCCACTTTTCAGTGACAGTTCCACCAGGTGCAACTTGAACAGTAGTCATCTCACGACGTTGATGTTCGTGCACGATACGTACTCGACGGATGGCCTCTTCAAGACTGGTTCGAATGTCGGCATCAAGATTGTCGAGGGCCTGAGCGAGGACTTCGACTGGAACACGGATGTCTGGGGCGGAAATTCCATCAAGTTTCTCTGAAAATTCTTGAGCAGCTTGGGCGCCGCGCTCTCGGACAGCATTAACTATCGGACGGACCTGCTCAAGGACTGCATCAAGATCAAATTCTGCGCGCGGAACTAAATCCCTTAAGGCGCGGGGGCTACGTGTTCCGCCGCGAAGATCCAACGTGTTCAGCACCTCACTTAGTCTAGTTGACTTGCTCAGCATCTAAAATCACTTGATATGGCTACCGGAACCCCTGCAACAGTGTTGCTCGCGTCTCTCGGAGTTGAATTCATCATTCATGAATATCACCATGATCCAACAGCCGAATCTTTTGGATTAGAGGCCGCAGAGAAACTTGGATTCGACCCGGCCCAGGTGTTCAAGACTTTAATTGCAGACGTGGATGCGAGCCCAACAGTTGCCATTGTGCCCGTGAATACCCATTTGAGCTTGAAGGCGCTAGCCCGAGCATGCGATGCGAAAAAAGCGGTTATGGCTGACCCTCACGTCGCTGCGCGCATCACTGGTTACGTTGTCGGCGGCATAAGTCCCGTCGCTCAGAAAAAGAAACTCACGACATTTTTGGACGAGACGGCTGGATTGTTCGACACAATCTTGGTCAGTGGCGGACGCCGAGGCTTTGACATTGAACTCTCACCCGAGGCTCTCCTTGCAGTGTGCAACGCACAATACGTGGACATTGCAGACTTCAGCTAGTCAGCGATCCACAACAATTTAGCGCGGTGACTCCAAGCAGCCTGGTCCTAGCAAGGCTTTCAAATCTGCAAAAAGTGAAGGCGAAGGTTGCACCCGTAATCGATCATCCAATTTCATTGACAAACTTCGCTCAGGTGATTGCAGATTGAGATGCACTTCAGTTGCCCCAGGATGCGCAGACAAAATATTTGCCAATGTTTCCATCACGCTTTGGTTGACGCGCGACTCACTGAGGTAAAGCTCCACGGGACCACTGTGTGCGGCACTGACGTCTGGCAGACTGACATCCATCACACTGATGCGTGGCGCTTCGTCGTCTCGCTTATCGATGCGTACCTTCATCAGCACAATTGCATCTTCATTTAACATGGTGGCGTACTTGTCGTAAGCACTTGACCACACCATGATTTCCGCAACACCGCCGAGGTCTTCGAGCGCAACGATTGCCCAACGCTTGCCATCCTTCTTGGCGGTCTTGAGCTGAATCTCACTCACCAAACCGCCCAGTGTTGCAATGGTTCCATCAGGTGCGTCGGCGATGTTTGCAATTGGCATCGAGGTACTCATCGCAAGGATATGCTCAACGCCAAATAGTGGGTGATCACTCACATAGAGCCCAAGCATCTCGCGCTCTTGCGTCAACAGCGTTTTCTTATCCCATTCACTGTCAGAAATATTGAGTTCAATGCCACCCAAGCTCGTCTCAGAGGCGTCGTCACCACCAAAAAGATCAAACTGGCCAATCGCTTCTGCGCGCTTTGTATCGAGTACCGAATCAACGGCCTCAACGTGTACTGCGATAAGTCCTCGCCGCGTGTGCCCAAGGGAATCAAAGGCACCGGCCTTAATCAAAGATTCGATGACGCGCTTGTTGCAGACCTGGACGTCAACCTTCGATAAGAAATCAGCAAAAGAAGTAAATGCGCCCTTTTCCTGTCGGCTTACCTTCAAGGATTCAACAACATTGACGCCCACGTTACGTACTGCCGCCAAACCAAAGCGAATGTCCTCACCTACTGCCGTGAAGTCAGCATCTGACGAGTTCACATCTGGCGGTAGCACCTTGATGCCCATCCGGCGACATTCATTGAGATATACGGCCGACTTATCCTTGTCGTCCTTCACTGACGTCAGCAACGCTGCCATGTATTCGGCTGGGTAATTAGCCTTAAGGAAAGCGGTCCAGTACGACACCAAGCCGTAGCCAGCTGAGTGCGCCTTGTTAAACGCATAGTCGGCGAACGGCTCTAGCGTGTCCCACAATTTTTTGATTGCCGCATCGGAATAACCTCGTTCGCGCATACCGTCAGAGAAAGGGATGAAGTTCGCATCAAGTTCTTCACGCTTCTTCTTACCCATAACGCGGCGCAAGAGGTCCGCTTGACCAAGTGTGTAACCGGCAACCTTTTGTGCAATCGCCATAACTTGTTCTTGGTAAACAATGAGGCCGTAAGTTTCATCAAGAATCTCACTTAACGACTCGCGCAATTCCTCGTGAATCGGAACTTGCTCTTTGCGCTTGTTTTTGTAATCCGCGTAATTGTTGTGCGAGTTAACACCCATTGGACCAGGGCGATAAAGCGCAAGAACAGCGGAAATATCATCAAAAGACGTCGGCACCATAGAACGCAGCAACGAGCGGATCGGTCCACTATCAAGCTGGAATACGCCCAACGTGTCCCCGCGCGCCAACAACGCATACGCGGCCGGATTGTCGAGAGTCAACTGCTCCAGAACAATTTCCTCACCACGGTTGGCCTTAATGTGCGCAAGCGTGTCTTCAAGAACCGTGAGATTTCTCAGACCCAAGAAATCCATCTTGAGCAAACCAAGTTTTTCGCATGCACCCATGTCGAACTGGGTAATGACCGCACCATCTTGATCGCGACGCCAAACTGGCAATACATCGATCAGCGGATCCTTACACAAAATGACACCAGCGGCATGTACTCCGGGCTGCCGCTTCAGTCCTTCAATACCGCGCGCGGTATCAATGACTGTTCGGACTTCTGGATCGGCATCATAAAGATCACGAACATCTTGCGCTTCTTTGTAGCGATCGTGTTCTGGATCAAAAATTCCAGAAAGCGGAATATCTTTACCCATCACACCAGGCGGCATTGCCTTAGTGATTTTGTCGCCAACAGAAAACGCCATACCCAGTGCGCGCGTTGCATCCTTCACAGCAGCCTTGGCTTTAATCGTGCCGTAAGTGATGATCTGGGCTACTCGCTCTTCACCGTACTTTTCGGTTGCGTAGCGAATCATTTCAGTTCGGCGACGTTCATCAAAGTCGATATCAATATCGGGCATCGACACTCGGTCTGGATTCAAGAATCGCTCAAACAACAAACCATGCAAAATTGGGTCAAGCTCTGTAATGCCCAATGCCCAAGCGATTAGGGCTCCTGCAGCAGACCCACGACCTGGTCCAACACGAATTCCGTTTTCCTTTGCGTGGCGACACAAGTCGGCAACAACCAAGAAGTAGGCCGGGAAACCCATTTGGGAGACGACGGAAAGTTCAAATTCAGCACGATCCACATGCTCCCGCGGAATTTTCGCACCACCAAAACGATTCTCAAGTCCACGCATCACTTCTTTATGTAGCCAAGAATCTTCGGTTTCACCTTTAGGTACAGGGAATGCAGGAAGCAAACTGGCGCCTTCAGTGAAACTCACGTTGCAACGTTCAGCAATCAACAATGTGTTGTCACACGCTTCAGGAAGCTCGCGCCACACCTCACGCATTTCCGCAGATGACTTCAAATAGAAATCCTGTGCATCGAATTTAAAACGCTTTGGGTCATCCATTGTGGTTCGCGTACCAATGCACAGCAGCACATCGTGCATGCGCGCATCTTCGGGGTGAACGTAATGCAAATCGTTAGTGGCAACGAGTGGAATATTCAGCGTCTTTGCGATGCGCAACAAATCTTCACGGGTACGACGCTCAATATTGAGTCCGTGATCCATCAATTCGGCAAAGTAATTCTCTGGACCCAAAATCTCGCGCATAGTCGCGGCAGTCTGCAACGCCTTGTCATAGTTCCCGGCCTGCAGCCAACGATTCACTTCTCCAGAAGGACAGCCAGTCGTACCGATGAGTCCCTTGCCGTACTTGGCGAGAAGCTCCTCATCGAATCGAGGTTGATAGTAGTAGCCCTCAAGGCTTGCCATACTCGACAATCGGAACAGATTATGCAGACCTTCATTGTTTTCAGCCCACAACGTCATGTGCGTGTAGTTGTAACGTCCACGTCCTGCACTATCCAAGGACGAGTCTTCAACTGCGGGTGTACCAAAGTCGAAAGGAGCGCGAGTTAATCGGCCTTGCGGTGCGTAATACCCTTCAATACCAATAATTGGTTTGACACCGGATGCGGTTCCTTTTTTCCAGAACTCAAAGGCGCCATATAAGTTTCCATGGTCGCTCATTGCAACCGCTGGCATACCCATTGCACCGGCTGTTTTAAATAGGTCATCGAGTCGGGCCGCTCCATCGAGCATGGAGTACTCAGTGTGCACATGCAGATGTACAAACGAGTCGTTACTCACAGCGCCAACAATCCTTTCGAGCAGTTAATCCACTTTCCCGCCACAACCACATACGCAGTACTTACCTATCCCGGCTCGTGAAGCGCATAAACCGCTCAATGAGGCACGACAATTAAGGGCAGAAATTTGGGAAGCGCTTCTTAGATTACTCGGCGAGCCTGACATTGAAGTCACCGACTCTTGAGTCACTTAACTGCACTTACAGCGCGCGGGCGTTTTCCAGTGAGAATGCCAGATCTGGCGCATAGTCCGACGAAAATGAGACTCGTGTGCCCGATTCTGGATGGTCAAATTCAAGTTTGACGGCGTGCAGCCATTGGCGCTCGAGTTTCATGCGAGCAGCCAGCTTTGGATCGGCTCCATAAGTCAGGTCACCACAGCAGGGATGGTTCAGCGCTGACATGTGCACTCGGATTTGATGAGTACGACCAGTTTCTAGGTGCACCTCAAGAAGCGAGGAATAGGCAAACGATTCCAACGTGTCATAGTGCGTGATACTCGGACGCCCACTTCGTAATACGGCAAATCGATACGAAGAATTGGGGTGACGGTCAATGGGGGCATCAATTGTTCCGGATGAAGGGTCAAGTCGGCCTTGAACCAATGTGTGATACAGCTTGCTTACAGTCCGATCACGGAATTGATCCTTGATGTTTAAGTACGCAAGCTCTGACTTGGTCACAACCATCAGCCCACTTGTTCCCACATCAAGTCGATGAACAATTCCCTGTCTTTCGGGTGGACCAAAAGCAGTGAGAACCTGTCCCATTGCGATTAATGATCCAACGACCGTTGGGCCGCCCCAGCCTGGACTTGGGTGGGCGGCAACTCCTGACGGCTTATCAATCACGACGATGTGGTCGTCCGAGTAAACAATTGGTAGGTCGACAATTGGTTCTGGTTCTTGCATGTCTGGATCAGGAAATTGAACGTCGATGACATCGCCAAACGAAAGCTTGTGACTCTTGGCAATTGCCGTGCCGTTCACTTGCACAACGCGCGAATCAATAAGTTCTACGCACGCAGCACGCGAAAGTCCCGAAAGCCTAGACAGACCAACGTCAACACGTTCGTTCGCAAGCTCTTCAGTGACTGGCCAGGTACGCTGCATCAGATCTGTTCCTCACTGCTATGCGCTGGCTCATCAATAAACTCAACGCCACGCATTGAGAGATACGTCATTGCGATTGCACTACACACAATTGCACTGTCGGCAAGATTGAAAACGGCAAAATGCGGAAATTGAATGAAGTCGACCACATGTCCACGGAAATGCCCAGGTGAACGAAGCAGTCGGTCCGTCAGATTTCCAGTAGCTCCACCGAGGACCGCGCCTAAACCAATAGCCCAACCAATATGCGTCAATTTATGCGCCGAGCGAATAATAAGGATGCTCACACCCGCAGCCAAAATCGTAAAAATGATTGTCGATCCGGTGCCTAATGAAAATGCTGCACCAGGATTTCGCACAAATGTGAGGGTCACAAGCGAACCTAGCAAGTGGATCGGATCTTGACCCTCAAGGAATTTGACCGCCAAGAATTTGCTCACCTGGTCTAAGGCATAAACCGCAAAAGCGGCAACAAATACAAAGCGTCGATACACAATCAATGAGCCTATGCCAGTTTTGCTTTCACACTGACCAATCTGTGGCGCAAAAACTAGCTTCGATCTTCCTTTTCGCGACAAGGCATGCACAAAGTTGCTCGTGGGTTGGCTTCCAGCAAACGATGCTTACCAATCGGCTTGCCACAGTTTTCACAAGCGCCATACGTGCCTGCCTGTATACGGTCGAGCGCACGATTCGTTTGGTCGAGCAAAATTTCTTTATTCGAACGAATTGAAATTTCATGCTCACGTTCAAATGTCTTTGTACCTGCGTCAGCTTGATCATCGCCAGCACCTTCACCGCTGTCCATAATGATGCTGTGTAAGTTTTCATCAAGTTCGGCAATTTCCGCCGCGAGATCCAGTGCATCCTTTTCAAGAATTTTGCGCACTGTCGTTAACTCAGACTTCAACCAATTCGATTCATCTTCAACAATTGTTGGATGCTTCGGCGCACTCTTCTTACCTGGGACTGCCTTACGAACTGACGGAATCACGCCACCAATTGGATTGATGACTTGCGGTGCTGGCTCAGGCTTAACTGGAACTACCTTTTCAGCAGGCTTCTTCTCAGCAACCTTCTTTACCGGAACTACTTTTACTGGAGCCGCTTTCTTTTCAGCAGGCTTCTTTGCAACAGGGGCTCCCTTCTTAGCCGGCGCCTTCGGCGCAGCCTTCTTCGCAGCAGGTGCAACCTTCTTAGCTGGCACCTTCGGCGCAGCTTTCTTTGCAGCAGGTGTCGCCTTCTTCGCAGCAACCTTGACGGCAGGCTTCTTTGCTACGGGGGCTGCCTTCTTTGCGGCAGGAGTCTTCTTCGCTGGCGCCTTAGTGGCGGACTTCTTTACAGCAGGAGACTTTACTGCCGGGGTTGCGGTCTTCTTTGCTGGCGCCTTTTTGGCGGGTGCCTTTTTAGCTGCTGCCATGATCACTCCTTTAAAGTGCGAGTCCCTAGACTCTACCGACCAACGGCGACCTTTCTACACCGCGCCGCCCACATTTGGGTGAACTATCTACAAACAGGTAAACTGGGGAACGTTGATAAGGCTTCGACGAGGACACATCAGCGCATGACTTGTGGTTTAAGAACACCAGCGATTCGGGATCGGTGCGAGCCCGGAAATGAACCAAAATGCACTGTTATCACCTCCGAGCTGCTGTGAAGAACGGTTTTCGTAAGAAAACTCAGTAGAACCAGCAATGAACAACACATGAGTGGGTCACAGTTTCCTAGTGGCCAACGAGGGTGGTACCGCGGGAATGCGCACACAGCGCACCTCGTCCCTTACTGCACCAAGGTTGCCTAATCGCAAACTTGACCACACGAAGGACGAGATATGACGTACCGCGAAGTGCCTGCAAAAATTGACCTCCCTGAAATGGAACACGAAGTTCTCGATTTCTGGGGAAACGGCGACATCTTCCATAAGTCACTCGAGCGCACCAAAGATGGCCCAACATGGGTTTTCTTTGAAGGCCCGCCTACTGCGAACGGGAAACCCGGAACTCACCACGTCGAAGCGCGCGTGTTTAAGGACATTTTTCCCCGCTATCGCACAATGAAGGGTTACCACGTACCGCGTAAAGCTGGGTGGGATTGCCACGGCCTGCCAGTTGAACTAGCTGTTGAAAAAGAGTTGGGCTTTAGCGGCAAGCAAGACATTGAAAAATTCGGCATCGCGGAATTCAACGAACAATGTCGCCAATCTGTATTGCGCCACGTTGATGAATTTTCAGCAATGACGAATCGTATGGGCTACTGGGTCGACATGGATCAGGCGTACTGGACTATGGACGACACATATATCGACAGCGTGTGGTGGAGCCTTAAAAAGATTTTCGATAAAGGTTTGCTCGTTCAAGACCATCGTGTATCTCCTTACTGCCCTCGCTGTGGCACCGGTCTGTCTGACCATGAACTCGCACAGGGTTACGAAGACGTTGTGGACGCTTCTGTTTATGTGAGATTCCCTGTCACTGCCTCTTCGCTCACAGACACTTTTGGTGCGCTATCACTTTTGGTGTGGACTACCACTCCTTGGACGCTGATATCTAATACCGCAGCAGCTGTACACCCCGAAGTTGACTACACAGTTGCGCAGCTTGATGGCGAACGTTTTGTGATTGCTGAACCGCTTCGCATCAAGGTGCTCGGCGAAGAATCAACTGTCGTTGCCACAATCAAAGGCAAAGACCTCGAAGGCGTTTCCTATGAACGACCCTTCAATTGGATTGAATGGCCAGAAAATCCAGGTCCAGTCAACACTGTTGTGCTTGCAACGTATGTGACTACAGAAGACGGAACTGGAATTGTTCATCAATCCCCCGCCTTCGGCGCAGACGACTTATTGGTATGCAAGGCCTACGGACTGCCAGTTGTCAACCCAGTACGTCCTGACGGCACTTTTGAAGAATCAGTTCCAGAAGTCGGCGGCGTATTTTTCAAAACGGCAGATCCACAACTTGTCGAAATCCTCAAAACTAACGGCAAACTGTTTAAGCACGTGCCATACGAGCACTCATACCCACATTGCTGGCGATGCCACACTGCGCTGATTTATTACGCACAACCATCGTGGTACATCCGAACCACAGAAATTAAAGATCAGCTCGTAGCCCAGAACGAAAAAACAAACTGGTTCCCAGAGACTATTAAAGAAGGGCGTTTCGGCGACTGGTTGAACAACAATGTGGACTGGGCACTATCGCGCAACCGCTATTGGGGCACTCCCCTGCCAATCTGGCGCTGTGAAGAAAATCATTTAACAGCAGTCGGCGGACGACGAGAGCTGGCCGATCTCGCTGGTGATCACGCAATCGCAGTAGATCCCCATCGCCCGTTCGTTGATGACATTACATTCGGCTGCCCCCAGTGTTCCGGTATCGCTACTCGCGTGCCTGAAGTAATCGACTGCTGGTACGACTCAGGCGCAATGCCTTTTGCACAGTGGGGCTACCCAGAAAACAACACTGAAACTTTCGAGTCACGGTACCCAGCTGACTTCATTTGTGAAGCAATCGACCAAACACGTGGTTGGTTTTACACCTTGATGGCAATCGGCACTCTTGTATTTGAAGAGTCTTCATACAAGAACGTGCTGTGCCTTGGTCACATTCTTGACGAAGACGGACGCAAGATGAGCAAACATCTTGGCAATGTGTTGGAACCAATTCCACTCATGGACGAGCATGGCGCCGACGCACTTCGTTGGTTCATGCTGGTCAGTGGTTCGCCCTGGCAAGCGCGTCGCGTTGGCCATGGCACCATCGCCGAAGTTGTTCGCAAAACGCTTCTGACCTACTGGAACACAGTTGCATTCCAGAGCCTTTATGCCCGAGCCAGCGACTGGAATCCGGCCGACGCCTCTCTGGACAATCTCACCGACCTCGACCGTTGGGCAGTATCACAAGCCACTCGCTTAGCGCGAGATGTCGATCAAGCCCTTGAGCAGTTCGATACCCAGCGTGCGGGACGTTTCATTGCCGAATTCGTTGATGATCTTTCCAATTGGTACGTCCGTCGTTCGCGCCGTCGTTTTTGGGATGGTGAACAGGCAGCTCTCAGCACTTTGCACCATTGCCTGAAAGTTGTCACACAAGTCATGGCTCCGTTTACGCCATTCATTACCGAACGGGTGTGGCAAGACTTATTTGCAGGTTCTGATGTTGAGTCCGTGCATCTGACCGATTGGCCAACCTGGTCAGACAGCGACATCGATGACACTTTGCGCGACCAGGTTGACATGACCCGTCGCATCGTTGAACTAGGTCGCGCTGCTCGAGCAACATCTGGCGTTAAGACACGTCAACCACTTCGCCGTGCTCTAGTGGCAGCTACCGGATTCAGTTCGCTTCCAGACGGACTTCAAGCTCAGATTCGCGACGAAGTGAACGTGCTGTCCTTGGAAAGTCTGGCCGGCACCGGCGAACTCGTAGATGTGAGCGTCAAGGCAAACTTCAAATCACTCGGGGCACGATTCGGCAAAGAGACACCAACAGTCGCCACCGCAATCGGCACTCTGGATGCAAACACCCTTGTCGCACAATTACGTCAAGGCCCATCTACCATCACTGTTGCAGGAAACGATGTGTCAATAACAATTGACGATGTCGTCATCACTGAAGCACCCCGTGACGGTTGGACAGTTGCTACTGAAGCCGGCGAATCATTAGCGTTGGATCTGGCACTTGATCCCGAGTTGGTCTCTGCGGGCATCTCCCGCGATGTTACCCGCATGATTCAAGATGCTCGAAAGAGTTCAGGCTTTGAAATCAGCGATCGCATCAGCGTGACCTGGAAATCAGATGAGGAATTAACGCGCTCGGCACTAGCGGATCACCACACAGCAATCGCAGGCGAGGTCCTAGCCACCGAGTGGGTCGAAGGAACTTCTACAACGCAAAGCTTCGTTGACGAAGAACTTGGCTTAACAATCTGGGTGGCAAAGAACTAGCAACCCGAACAAATAGAAATGGCCCGAGCTTACGCTCGGGCCATTTCTATTTAAGTATTAACCGGTTATTTCGCGGTCTCCACCAAGGTTCTTCACTTCGAGTTCACGAAGCTGTCCCTCTAGGTAGCTACGAAGGCGGCTGCGGTACTCGCGCTCGTAGGCACGCAGCTCTTCAATGCGACGCTCAAGACCAACACGCTGATTTTCGAACTCACGGGTGAGGTTGGCAACGGTTGTCTTCGCTTCGTTCACCATCTGCTCAGATTCTGAACGAGCCTTGGTGACCATAGTTTCAGACTCAGCAAGCGCTGTTGAAATGTGTTCATCGGCGGTGCGCTGCGCAAGTTCAAGCAAGCGTACAGATGCGTTGCTGTGATCAGCGCTTGTCTCTACAACTGGAGTTGCAGCACGTGCTGACGCAAGTGCGGCATCGAGTTCAGCAACCTTGGCCAGGAGTGAATCCTTTTCATCGGTCACTGCTGCAAGATTCAACTTTGTTGCGTTGATGTCGTTTTCAGCGGCAACAAGTTTCGCTGACAATTCTTCAGTCGCTGCGTCGTTGCCTTCAGCCGGTACATAAACTACCTGTGGTTCGGCACTCTGCTGCGCTGCATTGTTGTGAGCGGTTTCAAGTTCGGCACGCAATGAAGCAACCTCAGCCTTGAGTGCAGTGTTCTCATCTGCAGCATTGCTGAGTTCTTCACGAATGGATGCAGGAATCTCGCCGCGTGATGTTGCACGCAGGTCGGCAATTTCTTTGGTGTATTCCGCAAAGGTGGATTCGATTTCGTCTAGGAAACCATCAACTTCATCGAGGTCGTATCCTTCGCGCAAACGCACAGTTGCAAACTGCTTGTTACGTACATCTTCGGGCGTCAACGCCATGGTGAGAACCTTTCACTACATCTTTGAATTGCCCCACACTCGCTAGCGCAATTGGGTGCAAGGACTAGCGTAAGAGTAAACGTGACATTTGTGAAACGAACCCCAAAATTCAAGGGATTCGCAGACCCTCACATTAAGGCAAAAGGCTGCGAACGAACTGAATTCCGACAATCAATACCAAGAACGACAAATCCAGCGAAACGGAACCAATCCGAATCGGCGGGATGACCCGACGAAGCGCGCGAAGTGGCGGATCGGTCAATGTGTAGAGGAACTCGGCAAGGACCAGGATTGGACCTTTTGGTCGCCAACTACGCGAAAAAATAGCAATGTAATCAAACACTAAGCGCCCGATGAGAACCCAGACATAAAGACTGAGAGCCGTATAAGCAATACTCCAAACGGCATTCATAGCCGCGGCCTAGCTCTGGTTAAAGAATGGGTCTTCACGAAGTTGTGCGCGAGCGGCCGACGCAATGTCCACGTTGGCTGGCGACAAGACGTAAACGCCCTTGGTAACGCTTTCAATTGAACCCCGAAGGCCAAATACCAATCCCGCTGAGAAATCAACGATGCGACGCGCATCAGCTTCATTCATTTCACTGAGATTCAAAATAACTGGAATACCTTCGCGGAACTCTTCGCCAATACGACGAGCGTCGTTGTATGTATGCGGAGTGATAGTGCTGATCTTGTACATATCAACTAGTGCAGGTGACGCAGATGCAGCAACCGGTGCTACAGGGCGAGGTGTGTAGTCATAGCTACCAGCTGTCGGAGCAACTGCCATTGGACGTGCAGCTGGGGTCGCAACAGCCTCAACGGAGGTGTACTCAATGACTTCCTCGGCATATTCGTACTCTTCGCCGATTTCGCTGCCATCTACCAAACCGAGGTATTCGGCCATCTTGCGCATTGCACTCATACTGACTCCTTGCAAAGTATTTCTTAAAACTTACCCTTTTTAACCTCGATGTCCGAGGATAGACGAGCCAATTCGCAGGTGTGTCGCGCCATATTTCAATGCGACATGAAAGTCATCACTCATGCCAGCCGAAATCCACGATGCTTGGGGAAACTGTGATATAAGTTCGCGCGAAACATTTTGCAAAACACCAAACGCGCTTTCAGCATCCCCATCGAGAGGTGCAACTCCCATGACTCCTGCAATTTCCAGGCCCTCGGCTTGGTCTATTTCTCGGGCTATGCGAAGGGCGTCAGATGGAAGACACCCACCTCGGCCTTCAGTGGGACTCGGATCCAAGTTGACTTGCACCAAGGCTTTTAACGGAGCATCACGACTAGATGTTGCCTTTGCGAGCGCAGAAACTAGTTCACTTCGATCGACTGCGTGGATGACATCAGCCCACTGCGCGACACTTTTTGCCTTGTTGGTTTGAATTTGCCCGATTGCGTGCCAGACCAGGTGCAAGTCACTAAGTTCGTCATGTTTGATTCGGGCATCTTGATCTCGGTTTTCACCGACATTAGTGGCGCCGAGTTCATAGAGCAGTTCTGTGTCGGACGCCGGCCAAGTTTTCGTAACAACAATGAGGGTGACATCGTCAACACTTCGATTTGCCGCCAGGCAACTCGAAGTGATTCGCTCGCGGGTCTCTGCCAAATTAAGGGCGAGCTCTTCGCGTCGTTCCATGTGGTGACCCCTTCCCATTGTTGAATTCATTCGTGAACCACTTAAATCACGCAGTGGCACTCATCAAATAGGTTTTGCGTTGCTCCATCAATCATGCTGGATATCACTGGGAATGCTTGGATTGCCACCCACGGAAATGGCGTCTACTCGGGACACCAAGAGTCCCCCACGACCAGTGGCACTTCCACGGGCACGCCGAAACGAGAACAGGCTTTCGTCTTCAAAAGTGCATCCGGTCATTGCGTGCACAGCAATTCCCTGTTGACTGAGAAATGCCGTGGCCGCTAACGCAAGATCCACATGTGACGAGTCAAGAACCGCATTCGGGTAGATAGCCTCGATGGCACCGATAACTTCTGGACCAACCTCATAGCAGGTGCCACAAATAGATGGTCCAATAACTGCGGCCGTCGATTCCAATGACCAACCTGTACTTTCGAACTCTTGAAGTGCGACATCGAGCACCCCAGCAGCAAGTCCGCGCCAACCAGCATGTACAACTGCAGTGGATATTATGTGTTCGTTCATAAATGCAATTGGAAGGCAATCGGCGGCAAGTGCTAGCAGCGCAATAGACGAGTCGTGACTCACCGCAATATCACCTGACGGGCAGGCACCAGGTGCGTCAACATTCACAATGCGAGTTCCATGTTCAGCTGACATCACTGCAACTTCACGGCCAGCCAGTTGCGTAACCACTTCAATATTTCGTGCGACAGCGTTGTGATCATCGCCGACGTACTCAGCGAGATTCAGTGATTCGTAAGGACTCTCGCTAGCGCCGCCGTGTCTGCTCAACGCAGTGACGCGTACACCGTAAACGGTGTACGCGTCATAAACGGACTGTGTCACGTAAGCGGTTTAGCGCAAGAAATCTGGCACGTCTGATTCATCATCAGCCGATGGCTGGGCAGCCGCCGGGCGGTCACCAAAAAGGTTGTCAAAGTTATCGTCCTCAACGTCAACATTGGTTGGCTGGCCGAAGATTGCCGAACCAGTGCCAAGGTCAACGCCCTGAGTGCCCGAGACGCCAAATGAGAAACCTGGTTGCGCCGGTGCATCCTCTGCAGGACGCGCCAACATTGGTGAGGTTGACTTGTGTACCGGCGGCGCGCCGCCATCAAAACCTGCTGCAATAACTGTGACCTTGATTTGATCACCCTGTGTGTCGTCAATGGTTGTACCGAAGATCAACTGAGCATCAGGATGAATCGCGGCCTGAACAAGTGCGGTTGCTTCGCGGACTTCAAACAGACCCAAGTCGCTGGCACCTGAAACGTTGATCAGCACGCCACGTGCACCATCAATACTGGCTTCAAGCAACTGGCTTGAAATTGCCTGCTCAGCTGCTTCACGGGCACGTCCTTCACCACGAGCAAGACCGATACCAATAAGCGCTGAACCCGAATCCTTCATGACAGCCTTGACGTCAGCAAAGTCGAGGTTGATGAGACCTGGATTTGTGATGATGTCGGTGATACCTGTAACTCCATCAGTGAGTACGCGGTCTGCCAACTTGAATGCGTCGTTGAAGCTGATGGTGCGATCTTCAATATCCAGAAGACGATCATTTGGAATAACAATCAGCGCATCAACTTCGTCGCGCAATGCCGCGATGCCTTCATCGGCTTGCTTGGTGCGACGTGCTGCTTCAAAACTAAATGGCTTAGTCACGACACCAATGGTCAATGCGCCTACTGAGCGGGCAATACGTGCAACTGTGGGTGCGCCGCCTGTTCCGGTACCGCCGCCTTCACCTGCGGTCACGAAGACCATGTCGGCTCCACGCAGGATTTCTTCAATCTCATCAGCATGATCTTCAGCAGCTTGGCGACCAACGTCTGGATTCGCACCGGCACCGAGACCGCGCGTTGAATCGCGACCAATGTCGAGCTTGACGTCAGCATCACTCATCAACAACTGCTGTGCATCTGTGTTAATGGCTACGAACTCAACACCTTTGCGACCGCCTTCCATCATGCGGTTGACTGCATTGACGCCGCCACCGCCGATGCCAACGACCTTGATTACTGCGATGTAGTTCTGACCTGCCATGTCGCTCGTGCCTTCCAATTGGGGGTTTCAAACCCTAAACCTCAACCAGAGGCTTATAGTTATGTCAACCTGTAACAACTAAAAGGTATTGCTCACAACGAAAAAATCCCGCAATTGGGCTCGGCGTGTCGGGAGTTCTTTAGAAACAGCACGTCAGGTGGAACGCTGCCATTCCACAGGAAAGGTGTGATTGACGAAGGCTACTTAATTGCTGGTGCATCCGGAGCGCTGACATTAATCCAGTCATAACCCTTATGCATAAGTACGCTGGCGACTTTAAATTTTTGGGCGAGATTGTCTGACGATCCAACAACAATCGTGCGACCCCCCACAAGTGTCACTGTGACACTGTCCTGAGTGGGCGCCGAAAGACCCGTGACCTTCCACGTGGATGGAAGCTGGAGCATCACCCGCACTGCTTCTTTCATTGCATGTGTATCAGGATCAGCAACAATGACTCGCATACCTTTTGGCAAGACTGTAGCGAGGCCCGCCTTGGTACCCTGCTCATCCACGAGGACATAGCCTTTCGCACCTCGCGCAGCAGCGATTGGCTTACGTTCCGTGACGTGAATAACGACCGTGTGTGGCCAGCTTCGCTCCACAGTGACGGTTTTAACTTGTGGCAAAACCGCAATATCCTTCGTGACCTTTTGCGGGTTCACGCTAATCAACGGTTGACCAACGTTGACATGTGCAAGTTTGGCTACATGGGCTGGAGTGATTCGCGATGCGCCCGTAACTGACACGTTATCTATCAGAAAGTACTTCGACTGATACAGAAGCCACCACGAGACACCAGCGAGAATAGCTGCAAGCCAGAAATACCATGGCGCTTTCGAACGGCGCTTGATCTCTGGCTTACCTTGACGAACAGTTTGCGCCACGTTAGTTAAACCTCTGATCAAGTAGCGAAAGAATTTCAGGACACATCATTCCAATGTCGCCAGCACCCAGTGTCATGATGACATCACCGGGCTCAGCGGCGTTTGCCAAGTGACCAGCCACGGCAGACCACGAAGGCTCGAACACCACACTGTCAGCAGGCAATGGCACATTGCCAGCCATTGTGCTTCCTGACGCTCCTGGAATAGGCGTTTCTCCGGGTGCAAAAACCTCCAAGACAACAACAAAATCAGCCAGCCCTAGGGCCTCACCGAACTCCTTCGAAAACAAGGCTGTCCGGTAATAGTGATGCGCTTGAAATGCGACGCGAACTTTGCCTGTCCCAGCCACTGTGCGTGCCGCACGAAGCACGGCATCGATCTCGGTCGGGTGATGTGCGTAATCATCAAAAACGCGAATTCCATTAATTTCGCCACGAAACTCAAACCGACGGTGGGTACCTGTGAATCGTTCTAGCCCCGTGACAACTTGCTCTGACGTACAGCCCACTTCCAGAGCGCACAACAGCGCAGCTGTCGCATTCAACGCATTATGTGCCCCCGGTACTCGAAGTTGAACTGGTCCATGCACGACACCGCGATAAGCAACCGTAAAGAGCGCACCCGACGTTGGCGATTCCAACAATGTCAAAACAGCATCGTTGTCAGCACTTATTCCGTACGTGGTCACAGTTGCACCAGCCGCCCGAGCACGCTGCGCAACAATCTGGCCGCCCTTATCGTCACCGCACACAATTGCAGAGCCTGCCGCACTCGCCATAGTGACAAACTCAACAAAGGCATCCTCAACTGCTTCGTAAGTGCCCCAATAATTCAAATGGTCCGCTTCGACATTGGTAACAATTCCAACTCGAGTCGGTAATACCAGAAAAGTGCCATCACTTTCGTCGGCCTCAACGACAAATTCTTTTCCCGATCCAAGATGCGCATTGCTTCCCGACTCGTTTATTTCAGAGCCAATAACAAATGATGGATCGTGTCCCGCGATTTGCAAAATCACGGTCACCATGGATGTTGTCGTTGTCTTGCCATGTGTGCCCGCAACCGAAATAACTTCTCCTGAAGAAACAACTTCCGCAAGTGCAGTCGCGCGGCTGAGAACCGGAATACCCAATTCGCGTGCCCGAACAACTTCAGGGTTATCGTCTTGGATCGCTGTTGAAACCACAACAACACTGGGTAGCTTTCCATTCACCATCAGATTCTCGCCATCATGACCGACAGCCACAGTCGCACCTAGCGGAACGAGCGCATTGAGTCTGCGTGAATCTTTGGCGTCACTGCCAGAAACTTCTATATCTCGAGCTAAAAGGATGCGTGCGATTCCACTCATACCTGCCCCACCGATACCAACGATGTGTACGCGACTCGTGAGTTGCATTAGTGACCTGCCTCTTGGATAACGGAATCCACTAAATCTGCAAGACGATTTGCGGCGTCAGATCGACCAAAGGATTTACTTCGCTCTGCCATCAATTTTCTCCGAGCCGGTGACGCAATCAGCGGAATGACCTGGTCGCGAACAAAATCCGCAGTAAACGCTGAATCGTCACACATCATGGCTCCGCCCGCGTCTACAACAGGTCGTGCATTCAATGCTTGTTCGCCATTGCCGATTGGTAGCGGCACGTAACAGGCGGCAATACCCATCGATGAAACTTCTGCAACTGTCATCGCACCAGAGCGCCCAATAACAAAATCCGCAATCGCATACGCGCAATCCATGCGATCCACATATGCGTACGGCTTGTAATTCGCATTCCACGACACGGGTAATTCATTCTTTCCACCCACTGCATGGATTAATGTCACGTCGTCAAACAAACCACGCGCGACCGACTCAGCCATCACAGCGTTTAACTTTGCCGCTCCCTGCGAGCCGCCAAAGCACAACACGATTGGTTTATCCCCCGATACCCCAAAATATCGAAGTGCATCTGCGCGCATCTTGTCACGATTGATGTCGCGGATGGTCGCACGGATTGGCAACCCTGTTAACTCAGCGTGCGGCAGACTGCCCACGACTGTCTCGGCCACTCGGTTTGCGAACCGCGCGCCAATCCGATTCGCAAGTCCAGCTTTTGCATTTGCTTCATGCACAATTACTGGAACGTGTTTGCGTGCAGCGAGGTACGCAGGGATAGACACATATCCGCCAAATCCAACAAGTACATCGGCTTCACACGTAGCCAAAACCCTTCGAGTTTCACGTACGGCTTTAGCTAAACGAACTGGGAGTGTCAAGAGATCACGATTAAGTCTTCTTGGCATTGGTACAGCAGGGATGAGTTCTAGCTCATAACCACGCTCAGGGACGAGAGAAACTTCAAGTCCACGCGATGTACCTAGTGCTATGACAACAGCATCGGGGTGACGGCGCATGATTTCGTCCGCGAGGTTCATCGCCGGTTCAATGTGCCCAGCTGTACCGCCACCGGCAACTACAACTCTCATTACTCTTCCTCGTCGTATGCGCCATGTTTTGCGAAGGACATCAGCATGCCTAACGCCATCAACGTTGGCAAGAGCGAAGAACCGCCATAACTGACTAGTGGAAGCGGCACACCCGTGATTGGCATGACACCAAGAACTGCACCAATGTTCACGAAAGTTTGCATGGCAATCCACACCACCACAGCAAGGCTTGCAAGCTGGACGAAGTGATCAGAAGAGTTTCTGGCGATTCGAATACCCGACACCACGATGGCAACGAAAAGGGCTAGAACGATGAGCGTGCCGCCAATTCCCCATTCTTCGCCAATCACAGCGTAGATAAAGTCCGTATGCGCCTCGGGAAGCGTTCCCCACTTCTCGCGTGAAGCACCCAGTCCCACACCGCCAAATCCACCAGATCCAAGCGCTTGTTTACCGTGTGCGAATTGGAAACCAACACCTTGCGGATCGCTACCAGAATGTAACCACGAAACAAATCGTGCGACTCGGTAAGGCGCTTCATATGCCAAGAATGCAAGACCAGCAGCTGCGCCGCCAAGCAAGATTGCAAACCACGAACGTGGAGCGCCGACGAAGAAATATAAGGAAGCCATGATTGGGGCAATGACGAGTGCCGTGCCAAGATCGCCTTCGGCAAGAATTAACCCAAGAACCAGCCCAAAGACTGGCATAACGGGGCTAATGAGTTCGCGACGTATGTACAAATACTCATATTTCGACGCAAAGATATGTGCGCCCCACACCGCAACACCAAGCTTGGCAAACTCCGATGGCTGCACACGGATT
>CANGDT010000020.1 GCA_947452755.1 Actinomycetota bacterium | reverse complement strand
GCTTGAGCTCACCGAAGGTATGCGTTTCGACAAGGGTTACATCTCGCCTTACTTCGTTACCGATGCAGAACGTATGGAAGCAGTACTTGAAGATCCGTACATCTTGATCGCTAACTCAAAGATTTCTGCAATCAAGGACCTTCTACCAATTTTGGAAAAGGTCATGCAGTCAGGTAAGCCACTTGCAATCATCGCTGAAGATGTTGAAGGCGAAGCATTGTCAACACTTGTTGTGAATAAGATTCGCGGCAACTTCCGTTCAATCGCAGTTAAGGCCCCAGGCTTTGGTGATCGTCGTAAGGCAATGTTGCAGGACATTGCCATTCTTACTGGCGCACAGGTCATCAGTGAAGAAGTTGGTTTGAAGCTTGAATCAACAGACATCGAACTTCTTGGTAAGGCACGCAAAATCGTTGTCACCAAGGACGAGACAACAATCGTTGAAGGTTCCGGTGACGCCGAGCAGATTGCTGGTCGCGTTAACCAGATCCGCGCCGAAATCGAAAAGTCAGATTCTGATTACGACCGCGAAAAGTTGCAGGAACGTTTGGCAAAGCTTGCGGGCGGTGTGGCAGTTATTAAGGCTGGCGCAGCAACTGAAGTTGAGTTGAAGGAACGTAAGCACCGCATTGAAGATGCAGTTCGCAACGCGAAGGCTGCTGTTGAAGAAGGCATCGTTGCCGGTGGTGGCGTGGCACTTCTTCAGGCTTCAGTGAAGGCTTTCGCAAAGCTGGACCTCGAAGGCGAAGAAGCAGTTGGCGCAAACATTGTGAAGGTTGCTGTTGAAGCGCCTTTGAAGCAGATTGCAACAAACGCTGGCCTTGAAGGTGGAGTTGTTGCTGAGAAGGTCCGTAACTTGGAATCAGGTTGGGGCTTGAATGCTGCTACAGGCGAATACGTTGACTTGATTAAGGCTGGCATCATTGATCCAGCTAAGGTCACACGTTCCGCTCTTCAGAACGCAGCGTCAATTGCAGCATTGTTCTTGACTACGGAAGCTGTCATTGCAGATAAGCCTGAGAAGGCTGCTCCAATGGCCGGCGGCGGAGATATGGGCGGCATGGACTTCTAGTCCATGCTCAATAAGCACTGCATTATGGATTTCTAAAGAAATCCATACCCAATAAGTACTGCATGGGAACGGTCTCGTCGCTCGCGACGGGGCCGTTCTGGTTTTGGCCTCACCGTAGAGTGTTCATGTGGTTGAGGTGGATGCGGTTGGCGCGGAGAATCGGCGTCGGTTTGTTTTAGAGCTGCGTGACAAGTTCATGGGTATGGCGCGTATGTCGTCTGCTGATTTGGATGCTGTTGTTTTTACTGAGTTGATGCAGGTTGTGAGTTTCGCTAAAACGCGAATTCCTTGGTACACGGATGTTTTTCCTTCGCAGGAGTTTATTCAGGGTTTGAGTAGTGCGTCTGAACTTCTTTTGCATCTTCCGATTCTGTCTCGTGAAGAGGTTCAGAATAATTTTGAGGCTTTGTATTTCAAAGCGCCAGACTTTGATGAGTCTGATTTTGTTGTTCAGGCAACTTCGGGTTCTACGAGTAAGCCTGTGTCTGTGATGAAGTTTGGACCGCTTTATAGTGCGGAATACGATGCTTTGACTTTGACGGAGTGGCATCTGAATAAGCGTGATGTCACCAAACTCGTTTCGAGTTTTCGTGTGATTGATAAAGAGGCACGGAATGTTCCGTTAGGTCCACCGCTGAGTTATCTGGGTGCGAATCGCCCGTCGACTGCCTTGAGTGTTTTGGAGCATTCCATTGACGAACTTCTTGATGAGTTGCATCAACTTAAGCCGGACTATTTGTATGTCAATGGTGTTGTAGCGCGCCAATTGGCTAGTGCGCAAATTGGTAGTGGTCGACCGCCGATTTCTGTTGAACATATTTTGACGGTGAGTGATCGGATAGATCCGCAGTTGCGAACTTTGGTTCAGGAGGCCTTTAATGCTCGTATCGTTGATCGTTATTCGTCGGAAGAGTTTGGTTACATTGCGTTCCAGTGTCCGGTTCACGACCATCTTCATGTGAGTGCCCCAAGTGTCTTTATCGAAGTAGTCGATGAGCAGGGTTTGCCCTGTGACATTGGTGTTTCGGGACGAGTACTTGTCACTTCTCTTCACAACTTCACGATGCCTCTCATTCGATACGAGATTGGTGATATTGCGCAATTTGGTCAGCCGTGTGACAGCGGGCTTAATTGGCCGGTGCTCGAGCGCATCGTGGGCCGTACTCGTGATGGCGTGCGTTTGCCCAATGGGGAGTTTCATTTGGTGACGTTTTTCAATAGTGAAATGTTGAAGCTCCGCAAGATTCGAGATTTTCAAGTTGTGCTATTCGATGACGCCATTGTGTTCGTCTATCTCACAGAAAAAGATTTTGATGAAAGTGAAGAGTCAGCAATTCGAAATGAACTCTTGAGTCTGTTTCGATTAGCACTGCCTGTCGTATTTCGGACTTTGCCAGCCCACTATTGGAGAAATATGTGGAAGCGCCGTGAATGGGATCGTCTCGAATCGGAATTTGATCCTGGCTGGGATGAAGACGAGCTGATGACCGTTTTAACGCCGTTACTCATTTCATTGCGATAGCAAAGGGCGTGTAGAAAGGCTCTAGGTCGCAATAGGCTTTTTTGGTCGCTACTATCGGTCTATGAACCGAAAGCAACGCCGTGCGCAATTGTCAGCTAATCCAGCGAAGAGTCGCAGACGTGCAGTATTTACAGGCGTGACCGCAGGTGGCCTTGTTGCTACAGGATTCGGAACCGCATTGCCTGCGCAGGCGGCAGCGCTTACGGCATCGAACTGTGTACAAGCGAACACTAAGTTGGCCGAAATTGTTAGTGCCGGCGGAACCTTAAGTCTGAACTTCTCGGGAAGCTGTGTCCTGGATCAAAACTTTTCCATGCAGCATGACACCACGATTAGTGGCCCGGCAACGGGTGGGCTCACGCTTAAAGTGAACGATGCAAATAGTGGAGCGTTTAACACGGGTAGCCATCTCACCCTGTCCAATGTGAATTTCACCGTTGCCACATCATCACACACAATAAGTTCCTTTATTTTTGGCGCAACTAATTCAACACTCGTCATCAACAACGTTGAAATTCATGATGCGGATGCCGCAAGTGGAGCGATTTACGTCGAAGGCCATATCGAAGTCACCGATTCGAAGTTCTTTAATCTCACAAGTTCAGCGCTATCATCGGCAATTTACATGTACACAGGTTCAACGGGCTCTGTGTCTTCATCGTCATTTACAAACAACGCAAGTGATGGCTCTTCTTGGGCAGCGGTAGGTATTGGCGACGCAACGTTGAACATTTCGAATTCGCAATTCACACACAACACAAGTTCTTCATCTGGTTCTGGTGGTGCAATCACAAATTTCTACGGCGGAACCGTCAGTATCGATAACTCGCAGTTCGTCGGAAACATTGCTCAAGGTAGCGGCGGTGCATTTTTCTCCGGCGGTGGCGCCACGATCACAATCAACCACAGTGAATTTGATTCGAATCTGGCTCATGATGGTTCTGGCGGTGCGATCTACAGCGAAGGTTCGGTTACTGTCAAGAATTCAACATTCTTTAATAACAAGGCGCCACAAAGCAATGGCGGAGCAATCTACGTGCCTAATGACTTTGCCGATGTTGATAATTCGACATTTGTTGGCAACCAGGCATCTAGCGGCGCTGCGATGTTTTCTGAAGGTGGAATAGTTTCAAACAGCACTTTTTGGAACAACGCGGTTTCAGGAATTGGGACTAGCGCCGGGTCTGTATCAATTCCAGGCGGATCATTCTTTGGCAATATTCTGGCCAACTCAGGGCCTACACCTGTTATGGAAAGTGGTGACACTGACCTTGGTGCCAATTTGTACACCGATGATTCTTTTGCAAAAACCACGTCCGGCGTCGGTGCGTCGAAGCGTGTCACGTTAGCAGCACTCAAACTCAAGACACTTGCGCTGAATAAAATTTCTCCACGTAATTCAGGCTCTACTAAAACGGTTAGCTTGGGCATTGGAAGTGCCGCTCTCGATTACTACACAGGTACTTCTGCAGGTATAACACCCTCGTACAACGGCAGTTCACGTTTGGCAACGAAAGATGCGCGTGGAGTTGCTCGACCTATTAACGGTAAGTACGACGTCGGTGCATTTGAAATTGGCTTAGCAGTTGTTGCCCCGGCACATGAAACGATTTTATTTTCTGGTGATTCTGCCCAACTCAGTAGTCACGCGAAAGCGCAATTGCGCGTGCTAGTTGCGCACATCATTGCGCAAGATATGCATTCGATCGTGCTTGAGGGCCATACGGCGACGCTGACCCAAGCCAATCCAGCGGGCAAAACTTTCCGCGACAAACTTGCTAGCGCGCGCACGTTGGAAGTTTCCAAGTACCTGGCTAGCGAGTTCAAAAAGCGTAAGTACAAAGTGAAAATTTCACGAGTCACAAAGGGCGCAACCGAACCGGTGAAGTCGAATCAGACAGAAACTGGACGCAAGGCTAATCGTCGAGTGGATATCACGGCAAAATAGCGGACAAACTCTTGTAAAAGCCCCTCATTTGGAGGGGCTTTTGTCTGCAGGAATAACGTCCCACATTTAGTGGTTGCTTTCTGTAATGCTCATTGGGCGCTGAAGTGCGCCTGTTAAAAGGAAGTTTGTTAATGCATATTGCATCTATTGTCTTGTCACTCTTTATTGCGGTGGCTGCCAGTTTCTCGGCTATGGGAAAGCTTCGTAAAGATCCCAAGGTTGTCGCCATCATGGACCATGTTGGCGTCACACCAAAGCAGTTGCCCGTTCTGGCGTATTTGGAAATCCTCGGAGCGCTTGGCTTGTTGATCGGCCTGAAAGTGCATCCACTCGGAGTTTTTTCAGCTGCTGCGCTTGCGCTCTATTTTCTAGGGGCAGTGATTGCACATGTACGTAAGAGTGACAAGGTTGCAGATTTCGCTCCCGCAGTATTTCTAGCACTTTTGAGTGCAGTGGCTGCTTACGCAATTTCACAGAGTTAGTTCGTTTTCGAACTCACTTCAAGGGACGGTCTCGAGTTATCGGGGCCGTCCCTTTCTTTGCTTATTTCTTAGGTGTCTTGAGCAGAGTATTGAACACCATCATGAACATAATCACGCTTAGTGGCCAAAAAATTTCTCGTTCTTGCGCTGATTTTGTGATCAGGTTAAGGAATACGCTGAGTGCAAGGTAGATAGCAGTGAGATTACTCAGATTGCGAATATTTCCATCAGACATATTGCGTAGTGGGCCATCACCTACTCGGGCAAGGACGCTTGCTGCCATTGCTGAAAGCAAGAATGCGGAAATGAATGCGACTATGCGCCCATTCGTATCCAAGGCGCCGGTATGTTGTCCGCCTTGAGTGTATGCACCGATTGGTGCACCCGCCACACCTGCGAGTTGGAATAGAACAACTCCAAGAATTAGGAGAGCGGCGATTCGGGCTGAAGTTCTAGCAGTCATACGTCAAGACTAGGCGTCACTCGGATGAATCTGTTGGTGTTCCGTACAGTAAATCGTCGGCGTCAACAATTCGGTAGGCATAACCCTGTTCGGCGAGGAACCTTTGACGGTGCGCTGCAAAGTCAGCATCAACAGTGTCGCGTGTGACGATTGTGTAGAAGTGTGCAGATCTCTTATCACCCTTGGGGCGAAGAACCCGACCGAGGCGCTGCGCTTCTTCTTGGCGGGAACCAAAAGTACCGCTGATTTGAATTGCTACGCCAGCTTCGGGAAGGTCAACACTGAAATTTGCAACTTTGCTGACAACTAGTACTCGTGTTTCGCCGCTTCGGAATGATTCGAAAAGACGTTCGCGTTCTTTGACAGGTGTTGCACCAGTAATTAATGGCACATCCAGATGAGTGCTGATTTCGTCGAGTTGATCCAGGTATTGACCAATGACCAGCACGTGATCTTCTGGATGCAAATTTACTAGGTGTTCAACGACACGATTCTTGTATGAAGTGGTTGCGGCCATCCGGTAGCGCTCTTCGGGCTCGGCCATGGCATATGCCAGTCGTTCACTGTCTGGAAGCGTAACTCGGACTTCTACACAGTCAGCGGGCGCAATGTATCCCTGTGCTTCGATGTCTTTCCACGGAGCGTCATAACGCTTTGGACCGATGAGTGAGAACACTTCACCTTCCATGCCATCTTCACGCACGAGTGTTGCAGTCAGTCCAAGGCGGCGGCGCGCTTGGATGTCCGCTGTGAAGCGAAACACAGGTGCAGGAAGCAAGTGAACTTCGTCGTAAATAATCAAGCCCCAGTCACGTGCATCAAAAAGTTCAAGGTGCGCATATTCACCTTGGCGTTTTGTGGTCATGACTTGATAAGTCGCGATTGTCACTGGACGAATTTCTTTTCGTGCGCCCGAGTATTCACCGATTTCTTCTTCAGTCAGCGACGTGCGTTTTAGTAGTTCCGATTTCCATTGACGAGCAGAAACCGTATTTGTCACCAAAATTAACGTTGTGGCTTTCGCGGTTGCCATTGCAGCGGCACCAACGATTGTCTTGCCGGCGCCACAGGGTAAAACAACAACTCCAGAACCGCCGTGCCAAAAACCTTCGACGGCCTCTTGTTGGTAGGGGCGCAGTTCCCATGTGTCGTTTGCTAGTTCAATGGGGTGTGCCTCACCGTCGACGTAGCCGGCAAGATCCTCGGCTGGCCAACCGAGCTTGAGCAACGCCTGCTTGAGTGTGCCGCGCTCACTTGGGTGCACAGCCACGGTGTCATCATCAATGCGCTTGCCGACAAGCGGTGTGACTTTTTTCGATCGCAAGATTTCTTCTAACACAGTGCGATCGTTTGCTTGCAAGACAAGCCCGTGGGTTGGATGCATGTGCAGTTGTAGACGACCGTAACGAGCCATTGTCTCTGCGATATCAATCAGGAGCGCATGAGGTACGGGGTAACGCGAATACTTGATTAGCGCATCCACTACGGCTTCGGCATCGTGGTGAGCTGCTCGCGCGTTCCATAAACCAAGTGGCGTGATGCGGTAGGTGTGAATATGTTCCGGTGCACGTTCAAGTTCAGCAAATGGAGCGATGGCATGGCGGCATTCCGCACTGAGCTCGTGGTCGATTTCTAGCAATAGAGTCTTATCGCTTTGCACAATCAATGGACCGTCAGTCATCAGGCGCTTCCTTCAGTTGCGGCGTGATCTGCAAAATCAGCACCTGTGATGCGAGCGATAGTAAAAGTCCGCACTTCGTTACTTCGGATATCGAAAGCAGTTAAAAATCCACCAGTTATTGAGAGTGGTTCAACAATACGTTCAGTGGTAATTCCACCTTTGTCTGCATAACCAATCCAAACGTCTTTTTGTTCCTTCAAAGCGGTATTGAGAAACGTAATCGTTTCGCTGGAGGTAGTTCGCGGTGTAGATACTGTTTCGGAGCGGACAGTGTCGACTCGTTCGCCAGCTCGCAGTGCTTTGACGGCCGCGTTGATAAGTCGATCAGATGGTCCGCTTGTGACTACAGGCCCAGAGGTTGGTCGCACAGAAGTGCGCTTGGTATCAGGACGATGAATCAGCACTGTGCCCTCTGCACTTTCGGCCACGGGCGCGTAACCCGCTTCACGAAGTTTGTCCAACACAACATCGGCCGGTGATGCACTCACAATAATTCCTGGGGCGAGTTGACGGAATCGCAGTGATTGGAGTCTGCGATCTGCCTGAACGCTGGTAATCAATTGTTCGTCATCGCAACGTAAGTAGATTGACGCTACGCCTACGCGCAGAACACCGTGTTTGCGTGCCACATCATCAATCAAGTAGGTGAGTGGTTGAGGTAGTGGTGTGCGGGAAAGCGTGCTGAGGAAGTCGGTGATTTCGTGTGCAGACTGTCCTTGATCAAGTGCTCGACGAAGTGAAGATTCGGTAAACCGATAGGTGGTTGCAACGCCGGTAGATTCAACTTCAGCAAGCACCGCCATTGTGCGCCGCTGACTTGCAGGTAGACGCCCGGGCGCCAACGCAGTCAAGTCTGCTTGCACGATGATGTGATCAACAGGGTCAGGTAGCAAAGCAGCTAAAGTCTTTGCGCTCTCTTCACCACTTGCTAAAGCGCGACCAAAACTTGTCATCGCCCCGAGGGCAGAGACACCAAGAGCTGCAGCTTCTTCAAGCACGGCACCAACCGATGCAGCTCGAACCAATGATGCTCGGCGCGGGCGATGCCAATCTAGGTAGTCAACAATGAGTTGAGGACTTGATGTGACACCCTCAGCTAGCTCGGACATGATGCGTAACAGGTTTTCGCGCAACGGTTGGATGAATCCGCGCTCGACGTTTGCTGTCAACGCATTGATGCGGTCCGTTCCATCGCCACCTACAACATGTGGTGCCCGCGACATATACCGCCAGGCCACGGCAAGTTGGGACCATCGCGTCGCGTCATCGATTCCTAGCCATCGGTCGTAAGCGGTCGTAGGCAGCCAACCTTCACCAGTGTCTGCGGCAAGGAGTCCTGCCGCGAATGCAGTTTCAATCACGAGTGCCGTTAAGTGTTCAGATACCCGAAGTGTGCTGGCCGCTGTTGCTAAGTCTCGAATAGCTAAACCGCCACCGCGTAGTTGAGTTGGTGGTTCGATTGACCAAGCTTCCAAGAGGGTTTCGACAAGTCGGACAAAATCAAGTGCCGCGTGCGCACCTGTGTCGTTTATGCGAACAACGTCAATAGAACTGAGTTCCGGTGAGCGCGAATCCGTATCAAGCGATTTCAACATTTGGCCATCGCGTAATGCAAGTGCCACTTCACGGGGAACAACAACCGTTGTGTCGGCAGTAGGAACCAGAAGTTCGTGAGCGAGCAACCATTCCAGCGGAGTCTTTGCATTCTCAACACGAATAGCGCGCTGTGCATTTCGCATGGTGCCTACGGGTGTATCCCAAAGAAGCTGATGAAGAATCTCGACCGCGTCAGCCGGTGCCTTCTTCAAAGTTTTTGCAACAAGTTTGGGATCTTCGCTGTATGCGCGGACTTGTCGTCGGCTGTCAGCAAACGATCCAGCAAGTCCGCAAGGGTAGGCGCCGAAAGATTCACGAGCTTGGCGCACAAGATGCAATTCATCGTTATCTCCCCACACCAGTGCGATGCCTGTGAGGTAATCGAGCGCGTGATTGACAGCAGTTTCGTTGTATCCGTGGGCTTTCAACAATCCGCTGTGTACGTCATCGCGAGATGAAGGATCAACGAGTCCCGCTAAAACTTCACACACACGAAGTTGAGCAAGGTTCAGAGAGTCGAGGACCGCCGTAACGCTGGGGCTAGTTGTTGCTCGCACTGCAAGTTGGCTGATGTCTGCCGGGACGGGATGCAACAGGTCAGGACGCGCGACAAACAGCGCCTGAAGCTGCGCGTCTGTTCTTTGGCGTAGGTCATCTGCCAAAGAACGCGGTCGGTTTGTGCCCATCCTTTACACGTTACGCGTAGATGGGTGTTCAGCGCTACTTGAGTTTTGTTCGCACTTTCGAGGATTGGCGTAATCCAATCAAAACCAGAGCCAAACCCAGACCGCTAAGCATGGAAAGCCCCCACCAAAAGGAACCCAAATTCAGCGAGGAGAAGAACAGGGGTAAGACGGCAATCAGTGCGCAAACCATGCCGAAAATCATGATTACAGCGCCAATTCGCATCAATTTGTCGCCACGCATGTGGCAAGCCTACCTATTTATTGGTTTGGGTGGATGTGCGTGTGTCCTCTACTCTTAGAGCAGTAATTACCGAATGCAAGGAGTTCCATCGTGCCTACCGGCAAAGTGAAGTGGTACGACTCTGAAAAGGGTTTTGGCTTTCTTCAAACAGATGAAGGCGAAGAAGTCTTCTTGCATGCCTCGGCTCTGCCAGCGGGCACAATGACTTTGAAGAATGGCACGCGCTGTGAGTTTGGTGTTGCCGAAGGTAAGCGCGGAATGCAGGCATTGTCACTGCGCGTGATTGAAGCCCCAACGAGTATTGCCAAGGGCAGTCGTAAAGACGCCGAAGAAATGGCAATCATGCTCGAGGACGTCATCAAGATGGTTGATGGTTACGCAAATTCATTGCGACGTGGACGTTACCCAGATGACAAGCAAACTGAAAAGCTTGTTGCGGTCTTGCGCGCAGTTGCCGATCAAATCGACGTTTAATTACTTTTGTGGCAAGAGTTTGTAAATCCAAATTCCTCGTGTCACATTTCCCTTGCCTTGCGCAATGATTTGCATGTCCAGCCCCGCTGCGGGAACTGAGTAATTCGGAAATGTGAAACGGAAGTAAGTTCCAGTGATTGCTTGGTCATTGAATCGCTGACCACCAATGGCTACATACCAACCGTTTTCAGCGACCTGCGGGTCAACACTGATTCCGACAGTTTGGTAAGGAATAACTTCCAGCGTCGGAATATGTTTGTTGTCCGCGGCGCCATTAACAAGTGCCTTTGCGCAATCGGTTGGCGTAACCGCGGCATCTTGTGACCAGCACACTGCTTGTGCATGCGAGCTCACTGCGCCTGTCCAGACTGTTGCACCTGGGTTATTTTTAGCGCAACCGCTGACGCTGAGTACTAGGGCAACGGCTGTAAGGGCAAGGGCTCGGCTTTTCAACACACCCTTAGGTTATCGGGGAAAATTGGCCACAGCCCCCCGTGGGTGAGTGGACTCCAAAAATGCGAGAGAATACATAAGTGAGTTCAACAACGCAGATTTCCGAGTTAGTTAAGCAGTCCCTCCTTGAGAGCGCCCCTGCCGAGCACATTGGTGCTGTCATGGATGTCGTTGTTGAGGAATCGCAGGATCCCAACGTTTCTGTTGCGACGCACACCTTTGAGTCTTTGTCACCTAGTTACCCCGGTTGGTATTGGGCAGTTTCTGTTGTTGAGTTGAAAGGTGAACCAGCCACAATCAGCGAAGTAAACCTTCTTCCTGGTGCAGCCGCGCTTGTGCCACCAGCATGGAGCCCGTGGGCTGATCGCATTCAGGCTGGCGATCTTGGTGTTGGCGACTTACTTCCGACGACTGAAAATGATCCGCGCTTAACTGCAGGTTTCTCCGGACTTGATGATGTCAGCGATGATCTTGAACCACTTCATCCACAACAGTGGGAAATGGGTCTTGGTCGCGAACAGGTGTTGAGTTCTGAAGGACTTGATCGCGCAGTTGAACGTTGGTTTGCAGGCGACACAGGTCCACGCTCTGCGATGGCAAAGTCCGCACCGGCGAATTGTTCGTCATGTGGTTTCCTTGCGCCAATCGGTGGGTCGATTGGTCAAGCCTTTGGTGTGTGTGCGAATGCTCTTGGTGCGGCGGATGGTCAAATTGTCGCGATGACTTTTGGCTGTGGCGCTCACTCGTCAGTTCGAGTTGAGACAAAGGCACCAGTGCCTGTGGTTGAACTTGTCATTGATGACATCAGCGATGACGTCGCTGATGCTTCGCACCTTGAAGATTATGTTCCAGATCCAGAACCGACGATTGAAGAATCTGATGCTGTTTCTGATGTAGAAACTACAGACAAAGAATTAGTTGATGAGTCCGAGGCGCTTGGCGCGGCGACGGGTATAGACCTGTCCGAGGACACCCAAGACGACGCCAGCTAGGGCAACCCACTTCCAGTCACCGTGGCCCGCATGGGTGAGGCGACTGTTAAAAAGCAATGCGAGGGCGAACGCAACGAACCACACGTAAGTGCCTAATGTGACTGCTGTGATTCCAGAGACTTCAATTGGCTGCAACTGATTACCTGATGGCAATTTTTTTCCCTGATTTTCGTTGCTGTTCGGGGAGTCTGCGCTGTTACTCATAGATAAGACACTAGCCTCTCGTCATGGCAACTACTACTAATAACAATGTTCCAGGCTGGGACCGCTGGTTCCACCTCACTGAGCGCGGCTCGAATCTGAGCACCGAAATTCGTGGCGGCGTCGTCACGTTTATCACCATGGCATACATCGTTGTGCTGAATCCGCTAATCGTTGGTACCGCCAAGGACGTCAACGGCAACTTCCCAGGTGGTGGAACTGACATCGGTCAGTCGATCTCCCTGGTAGCTGCTGCGACGGCTTTGATTGCCGGTCTGATGACAATCTTCATGGGCGTCTACGGTCGTTTCCCAATTGCTATTGCGGCCGGTCTTGGTCTCAATGGTTTCTTGGCATTCGGTTTGGCACCACACATGACTTGGGCCCAGGCTTTTGGTCTTGTAGTTATTGAAGGCATCATCGTGCTGTTGCTGGTCCTCACCGGATTCCGTAAGGCAGTGTTCCACGCTGTTCCAGACGCGTTGAAGTATTCAATCGGTGCAGGTATCGGTCTGTTCATTGCTTTGATCGGTCTGGTTGATTCAGGCATCGTGCGTGGCGGCGTCCCGCTGATCACGTTCGCTGTGTACGGCGAACTTGCCGGTTGGCCAATCTTCACGTTCGTATTCGGACTGTTGCTGTTAATCGTTCTTGTTGCTCGCGGCACTCGTGGCGGGATCTTGATTGGCTTGGTTACCACAACAATCCTTGCAATCATTCTTGAAAACACAATGAAGATTGGTCCGATGAAGGACAACACAGGCGCAGTTGCTAACCCAACAGGTTGGGGTCTGAATGTTCCTTCCGTTCCAGACAAGATCATTGGCTTTGTTAACCCATCGCCGCTGTTCCAGATGGACCTGTTCGGTGCGTTCAACGCAATCGGTGCACTTGCTGCCGGCCTTGCAGTTTTCTCACTTCTTCTTAGTGACTTCTTCGACACCATCGGAACTGTTACCGGTCTTGCTGCTGAAGCAGACCTATTGACCGCTGATGGTGAAGTTGAACACCTAGGCGAAATCTTGACCGTTGACTCTGTTGCTGCAATTGCAGGTGGCCTTGGTGGAACATCTTCCAACACCGCTTACATTGAATCAGCATCAGGCATTGGCGATGGTGCACGCACTGGTATTGCCAGCCTTGTCACTGGTGGTCTATTCCTGCTTGCAATGTTTATTGCACCGCTGACCAAGATTGTTCCTTACGAAGCTGCTGCACCTGCATTGGTCATCGTTGGTTTCTTGATGATGACTCAGATTCGTCGAGTTCCATGGGAAGACTTCGAAGTTGCCATCCCAGCATTCTTGACAGTCATCTTGATGCCATTCACTTACTCCATTACTAACGGTATTGGTGCAGGTATGGTCAGCTACGTTTTGATTAAGGTAGCCAAGGGCAAGTCGAAGGAAGTAACTCCACTGCTGTGGGTTATTGCTGCGGCATTCGTTATTTACTTCGCCGTACATCCTTTGAAGGAACTGTTCGGAGTTTAGTAACCGCTCAAAAAAGTGTGGCGCATTCACAATCGTGAGTGCGCCACACTTTTTGTTTGCGTGGTGCAATAACATACTGATATGAGTCCACGTACACGTCGCATTGTCACGATTGCTGTTTTAGTGGGAATGTTTGCCGCAGTGTTGATCTCCACACTCGCCGGTTCAAAGTAATTAGCTGACTGGCACTCGCACCTTGGTGGCTATTGCCAAGGCAATCACAAGCGAGATTGGCACAATCGCGTAGGCGTTGTGAATACCAATGTGGTCGGCCATGGCACCTAGCGCAAACGGCGCTGCACCACTTGCAAGCCCAGCTCCGATAGACATCCGTGCGGAGCCGCGATCTGGTCGCCCATCACTGGCCCGCATACTTCGAGCTAGACCCAGCGGAAAATGTCCGCCCACACCAAAGCCTGTGACGACAAGGGCAATTAACATGAGTGGCGCTGTGTATGAAGACCAAAAAACTAGGAAACCAATCAAGGCAAGAAGAAGTGAACTGCGATAGAGCTTCTCCGCATCGATGCGTGAACTCATTCTTGCCGTTGCAAGACGTCCAACAAACATTCCGCCAACTACACAACCAAGCGATGCCGCTGATGCACCTTTTGTAAGACCACCTTGCACGCGCAGCAAATCGGAAGCCCACAATAAGAGCGAAAACTCTGTTGCAGCCGTGCAGAGAATTGCCGCCCACGCAAACCAAAAACGGCGCGGCAGTGGTCCGTGTGCATCGTGATGATCTGAATCCTCAACGACTGACATTGGCGGTCCGTATTGGTACACATCTCGGCCGCGAACCACCTCAACTACAACAACACCAATTGCTGCGACGAAAAGTGCAGGCCGCCAACCGAAGCCAACGGTCACACCCACACCAATGAGAACTGGAGCAAACAATCCAACTCCTGCGGCCATAGCGTGCAGCTCTGCGATTGTCGAGGGTGCTTTTGTACCGTGATGGTGGCTCAGATACGCACCCGTTCCTTGCACAATTGTTGATCCGGCAAATGCACAAAGACTTACGCCGAGCAAAGTAAATATGAGTTGATTGCTTGCAACAAAAAGCGCTAACCCGGATGCGAAAAGGACAGATGCAAGACGCAGTGTCATGCCTCGACCAAGTTTGGCGATAATCGCACCAGAAATTATCCCCGCCAGAATCGATCCCGCAGCCATCGTCAGACTATGCAGCGATGCGGTCGTTCGACTCAAGCCAAGGTCAGAGCGTAGAAACGGAAGCGCTGCTCCGAACCCGTACACAAACCAACCGAATGCTGTTGCTTGGGCATATGACAACCAGGTTGATTTGTCGCGGACTGGAGCACTGATGCTCATGTGTTGTTACTTAGACAATTCAGCGACAACGAAGTCAACTGACTTCAGCAATTGGCGAACATCACTCGGGTCAACTGCTGGAAAAATACTGATGCGAAGTTGGTTGCGACCAAGTTTGCGGTAAGGCTCTGTATCCACAATGCCATTCTTGCGCAAGGCTTTGGCAATTGCAGTCGCATCAATGTCATCATTGAAGTCAATTGTGGCAACTACTTGTGAACGCTTCGCTGGGTCGACGACGTATGGTGTGGCAAATTCGCTTGCCTCAGCCCAGTCGTAAATTGCTGAAGATGATTCGGCGGTACGACTGACACACCATGTCAATCCACCGTTGGCATTAAACCAATCAACTTGCTCAGCCATCATGAAAATTGTTGCAAGTGCTGGAGTGTTGTATGTCTGATCAAGACGACTGTTTTCAATTGCTGTCATCAAATCAAGGAATGCTGGAATGTAGCGACCGCTTGCCTTGATTTCTTCAGCACGTGCGATTGCCTTCGGGGACATGATTGCCACGAAGAGTCCGCCGTCTGATGCAAAACATTTCTGTGGTGAGAAGTAGTACACATCCACGTCAGCAATGTTTACAGGCAAGCCGCCTGCGCCAGAAGTTGCATCGATGATGACAAGAGCATCGTCATCAATACCAACTGGGCGGTAGGGAGCGACAGCAACACCAGTAGAAGTTTCATTGTGCGGCGTGCAGTACGCGTCGAAGCCTGAAGTTGGCTCGAAGACTGGTGCGTCGCCAGGCTCAGACTTGATGACTGACTGTTCACCTAAGAATGGCGCGGCTTTTGCCGATGAAGCAAACTTTGAGCCAAATTCGCCGAAGCTTAAAAACTGTGCGCGGTCACGAAGAAGTCCGAATGTTGCCACTTCCCAGAACGCAGTCGATCCACCGTTGCCAATAATAATTTCGTAGCCCTCGGGCAGGCTGAAAAGTTGTGCCAGACCGGCACGTAAGCGGGCAACCTCTTGTTTGACTGGCTTCTGGCGATGGGATGTTCCAAGAAATTTTGTTGACGCACCAACGAGTGCCTCAATTTGGGCTGGGCGAACCTTTGAAGGTCCAGCACCGAAACGGCCATCTACGGGTAGGAATTCAGCGGGGATTGTGATGTCAGCAGGCTCAGTCATAGATTAATTTTACGAGCAATGAGTTAAGCAGGCATTCGGGTTCCATAATGTGGGCACTTACTGACAGAGGTGTGCAACACGAAATCAAGAAGAAAGTCGAATGACATCCCAGGCGCTGGCATCGTGCAGATTGGAATTTTTTTCAATTCGGACAAAACGTAATCTGTCATGCAAGCGTGATCGACGTCCTTGCCAAAATTCCATCGTTGTGACGTCGATGAGAAAGCCGCCCCAAAAATCTGGCATGGGGATTTCTGTTCCTTCTGGATATTCAGATTCAAGTTCAGCCATGCGGTTTTCCAAAACATCACGTGAAGTGATGACAGCTGATTGTGCGCTAGCAATTGCACCGAGTCGTGACTTGTGCGGCCGAGACTGAAAATAGGCTTCAGACTCTTCGCGAGAAACTTTTGTGACGGTTCCCGTCACAATAACTTGGCGGTGAAGTGGGTACCACGGAAATACGACACTGACATGCGCATTAGCGGCCATATCTTGAGCTTTCTTCGAACCGTAATTCGTGAAAAAGGTCAGACCACGTTCATCGATGCCTTTGAGTAAAACAGAACGTGAAGACACAACACTGTCGGAATCAACGGTTGAAATAACCATGGCATTTGGCTCAATAATTTGGTCGGTTCCCAACGCGATTGCGTCATGGAGCCAGGTATTGAATTGCTCCAGTGGCGTTGCAGCAAGGTCACTTTCGAGCAACGTGTCCTTGTCGTAGGAGATGCGCATCTCTGAAACAGACGGGTTATCAGTAGCCATGTCTCCATTGTCGCGCAATTCTTTTAGATGCGTACCTCATGCCGCACGCGTAGTCATAATGTGCCAGAGTCTCCTTATGGCAAAGCTACTAATGGATACCTCACCACTGCGTGAAATTCCTGCTTACCGCCGACTTTTTACTGCAATCTCCATAAGCAATGTGGGTCAACAAATGACATCCGTTGCGGTAGGTATTCAGGTCTATCAAATGACGCACTCATCATTTGCCGTAGGACTTGTTGGACTATTTCAACTTCTGCCACTCATATCTCTTGGACTTTTTGGTGGAGCGCTGTCAGATTCCTTCGATCGACGAATCATTGGGATGGTGTCAGCGATTGGAATGGCAACAGCAAGCGCAATGCTTGTGGTCCAGTCAATTGTCCATCTGAATTCTGTGCCGTTCCTGTACGTGTGCGTGGCACTTGCTTCGGCGTTCTTTGCAGCAGGCAACCCGGCACGCCAATCAATCATTCCGCGCATTGTTCCGCGCGAGAAACTTCAGGCAGCCAATTCACTTTCAATGTTGTCATGGAATCTTGGATTCTCTGTAGGACCACTCTTGGGTGGCATTTTGATTGGTGTGACTGGCAAAGTCAGCGTTGCCTACGCGGTTGACACTGTTGCTTTTGGTGTCATGGTGTGGGCGATGTCGCGACTGCCATCATTGCCACCGCAATTGGGTGCACCTACACGAGCTGGGTTTGCCAGTGTTGCCGAAGGAATTAATTTCCTCAGAGGTAAACGCAACCTGCAAATGTCTTTCTACATTGACATCATTGCGATGGTCTTTGGAATGCCTCGCGCATTGTTTCCTGCAATAGCTGTTCATTGGTACGGCGAATCAATGGGAAGCGTTGCTGCACGCGTGGGACTCTTGACTGCCGCCCCTGCTGCTGGCGCTGCAATTTCATCAATTTTCTCTGGCCCATTGCAACGTGTTTACAAACAAGGTCAAGCGATTGTGTGGGCAGTCATCGGATGGGGCGCTGCGATTGCTGCATTTGGCTTTACACGTCAACTTTGGGTCGGCGTATTGTTTCTTGCGATCGCCGGCGCAGCAGACAACGTGAGTGCGTTGTACCGCACGACAATGTTGCAAATCGCAGTACCTGATGAGTACAGAGGCCGCCTTCAAGGAATCTTCACAGTCGTTGTAGCGGGTGGCCCACGTCTTGGCGATTTTGAAGCTGGAGCTGTCGCGGCAGTTGCCGGTGAAGCATTCTCGGTAATCTCGGGAGGACTTACCTGTATTGCCCTGTCACTAATGCTGGTGACGTGGCATAAGCCTTTCCTTGATTACGATTCGCGAAAACCTGTCTCGTAATTATTCGAAGTCGTGAATCAACTCTGATTGATTAGGTCCGTCAACGCTCTCTGAAAGTTCTTCATCGCGAGCCCGACCAGGCGGAAGTGCAAGTGTGGCAATTAAGCCGAGGGTTAGGAATCCTGCTGCTGCGTAGGCGGTGACCTGAACTGCATCGGCGTAGGCCACGCTTGCGGCATATTGCACTTCGAATGAACCGGCTTCACCAATGTTCATACCTGGAATGATGGTGCCTGCCGATTGTTCAACAGCCGTGGCAACTTGCTCGATTGCCGTTGGTGGCATGGTGATTTTTCCGGCAGCAGAAAGTTCCGTGAGATTGGCAGCAGTGTTGTTATGCAAACTGACGAAAAGAATTGTTCCGAGAATCGCAGTTCCCATCGCAGCACCTATCTGTCGAGCAGTGCTTTGAGTGCCTGATGCCTGGCCGCTTTTGTTCATCGGAATGTCGGCAAGAATCAGTCCAGTCAATTGAGCCGTTGCGTAACCGACGCCGACGCCATAGACAAAGAGCCAGGTACCTAGTTGCCATCCAGATGAACTCGGAGAAATAATCACACTGATCCCCAAGATGCCAACAATCTCAAGGGCTAACCCGAGGCGAGCAACAAATCGTGGGTTTCGCTTGTTAGCCAATACGCCTGCTGTTGGCGCAGCAAAGAACGCTCCAATTGCAAGTGTTGCGAGCAACCCGCCAGCACCAAGGGCCGACCAACCGAGCACGCTTTGCATGAATAAGGGCAGAGAGAACAGGATGCCAAATTCACCGAGGCTCACAATTAAACCGGCAAAGCTACCCAGACCAAAAGTCTTAATTTTGAAAAGCCCGAAATCAATCAGAGCTGACTTTCCGGACTTAGTGAGTCGAGTTTCGACCACATAAAGAATTATCAAGGAGAGTCCAGCCGCGATGAATGCGAAGGCAACAGGTGAAAGTTGCCCTGCCTCCCACGTGCGCCCAATGAATGAACGTGTTTCCTGTTCAATCCACCAGCCATAATTGCGACCTTCGATGAGTCCAAAGATCAGTGCGGCTGTGCCGAGGGTGCTCAAGAGAGCGCCGACAATATCGACACGACCTTGTTCGCCCTCTGCTTTTGATTCAGGAACAAACTTCCACGTACCGAAGGCGATAAAAAGTGCGATTGGAACGTTGATCCAAAATGACCAGTGCCAACTGAATGTTTGAGTGAGCCATCCGCCAAGAAGCGGACCCACGGCAGCCATGCCGCCGATAATTGAACCGTAAAACGCAAAAGCAATTGCGCGAGCTTTACCTCGATACAAGGAATTAACTAGAGACAAACTTGTCGGGGACATCATCGCGCCACCGATACCTTGAACGGCACGCGCCGCTATTAATGTGCCACCTGACGTCGAAGCAGCTGCCAAAATACTGCTCACAGCAAAGAGCAGCGCACCAATCATAAAAATTTTACGTCGACCGAATCGATCGCCAAGTCCACCCATCACGATGAGGAGCGCGGCGAACGTCAGCGCATAAACAGCATTGATCCATTCGGCATCAATCGAATTAATCCCAAGGTCTTTGATGATGCTTGGCAGGATGACATTGACGATTGTCGCGTCCATGATGATTAGTGCAACGCCAAGACCAATGAACAGCATTGGTGTCCATCCGGTGGCAGGGCGATCGTTATCGATGACGGTAGCTTCGTTGCTCATATGTCTACGTTAGCGAGTACGAGCAACGTGGGCGTACCGTCGGCACAATCGCGCTAGTCGTGTATGGGTGGGAGTGGTTTCTGGGCACCCTTTGGAAGTGCACTTAAGCGCGCGAGTGATTCAAGTCGTTCTGTGGCATGGTCAACTATTGGCGCAGGGTACCCGTGGTCTAAGCCACCCAAGACTGTCCATGGCTCATGAATTTCCGCACCGACAAGATGGCGAAGCTCAGGAATATATTTTCGGATGTAATCTCCGTTGGAGTCAAAACGCTGACCTTGCGCAGTCGGATTAAACACGCGGTAGTACGGCGATGCATCGGTGCCGCAACCTGCAGTCCATTGCCAACCGTGACTATTTGATGCTGCATCAAAATCAAGTAACCACGTTTCGAAGAAATCTGCACCACGCTTCCATTCAATGTGGAGGTCCTTCACCAGAAATGATGCAACAACCATTCGAGTACGGTTATGCATCCATCCTTCAGCTCGCAACTGGCGCATTGCTGCATCAACAATTGGGTAGCCGGTCATTCCTTTAGTCCAGGCCTCAAAACTCTTGTCTGCCTCAACGCCGGTGTCATATTGCATTTCTTCATACAGCGGGTTGAAGTAATCATTGATGGTGTCTAAACGGTTGTAAAGCACGTCCGCATAAAACTCACGCCAAGCGATTTCTTTTCTGAATACTTCATGCCCTGGTAAGTCACCTAGTTCGGCAAGCAAAGTTCGTGGGTGAATTTCACCCCACTTCAATGCAACTGAAAGTTTCGAAGTGCCGTCAACACCGGGGTCGTTACGTTGCTCGCCATATAAATCCAATGCATTTTCTTTAAACCATGCCCATCGGTCGAGGGCTGCCTGTTCACCGGCGGGTGGCAACGACATTCCTTCAAGTGGAAGTGGTTCAGGTAAACCGTCACACTCAATGGGCATAGTCCACGTTGGCCATACTTCTGGATCTTGGGCGGGTGAACGCCAACCGTGTTTCATCCAGTTCTTATAAAAAGGTGTGTAAACCTTGTAGGCAGATCCGTCATCCTTAGTGATGCGACCGGGGGCAACTGCATAACCCGAACCAGTGTGAATCATTTCGCGCTGAGCTTCAGCGAGTAACTCTGCGACTCGGGCGTCACGTTTCATCGCATAAGGCGTGTACTGCGTAGACACATGTACGGCAACTGCGTTAGCGGCGGCTGCTACTCGCGGCACAACTTCACTGGGGTCACCGTGTTGAATAAGTAGATTTCCGCCGAAGGATTCGTCTAAGGACTTCAGCGAAGCCACGAGGTAATTCTGGCGAACTGGACCAAATTCTGCCCACAGAATGGGATCGATAATGACCAACGGCACCACGATGTTGTCGCCGTCAGCCGCAGCGCCAAGAGCAGCCTCGACGAGAGCAGGGTTGTCGTGAATGCGCAGGTCACGCCGAAGCCAAAGGATGCGTGCCATGCCCTAACCGTATCGGTCTGCGGTCATTGACGCATTGCGAGAATCCAATAAAAAGCCATGGTTTAAAGGGATGTTGAGCCGAAAAACAGGCTGGTAAGATGAAGGAGTTGCCTGCGGGCAACAGAATTAATTTTCGGCACAGGGGAGCTGGTGAACATGGCACGTCGCGGCAAGCATGCAGCACCTAAAACAGGCACCCCGATGGCTATCAAGGCACCTGCCGCCGTCGCAGTGAGTTCGCTGGCCATGAGTAGCTTGGCAATTGTTGCTGCGGCTCCAGCCAATGCAGCCACGGTTGAAGCCGATGCCACTGCCTTAAACCCAGTCACTGTTGATTCAACACTTGGTGCGGAAGTTGTCAACGCACATGTTGCAGTCAGCCAATACGTCGATGCTCGCGCCCAATACGCGCAGGCCGAAGCCAGTCGCTCAAAGAGAATTTCAAATCTTCAAAGCCAGGTCAGTCAAGCTCGAGCAGCTTTGCAGAACTCGCAAATTAATGGCAAAGCAGTTATTGGAATAGCGAATAACTACCAAGGCGTTCCGTATGTATACGGTGGCAGCACTCCACATGGTTTCGACTGCTCTGGCTACACACAATACGTTTTCGGCCAGATGGGACTCGACATTCCTCGTGTCGCGGCATCACAGGCCAATTGGGCGCAAGCCGTTTCACATTCGAATGCACGCGCGGGAGATCTTGTGTTCTTCCACAGTGCAAGTGGCTACGTGTATCACGTTGGAATTTATGCCGGCAACGGGAAAATGTGGCACGCTCCGCATCCAGGTACTGCTGTTCGCCTCGCGAACCTTTACTCAGGTCGCGTGACATTTGGTCGCGCACCGCAGTCCTCACTCCGTCCTGCACTTGTTGCACATCTGGCAAAAAAGGTTGCAGAACTTTCAGCAACAAAGAAGACTCGTGTTTCCATGCCGAAGGTTAAATTGCGTGTGGTTAAGCCAATCGCAACTGCTACTTACGTGGCTCCTCACTCTGCAGAATAACAACATACTGATTGGCGTTTCACGCTAATTTCTTTCATTAAACGTCCTAACATTTCCCTAATGACACATTGTCTGGGGGAACAATGCAGATCACATTTCGCTCGCATAAGACGTCATTTTCTTTGCAATCGCTCGTGCTGTTTCTCGGCGTGCTGTTAGTGGCATCGGGGCTCGCCGTAGATCCGTCCCACGCAATCACAATCAAACCGTTCGCTGTGAAATATTCGCAAACTCTACGCGGCGATTTTTCTTTAGCGGGCAATTCGGTGCTCTCGTGTAGTACTGCGTCAGGTGCGCAAGGAGCCTCCACGTGTTCAAGTGCACGAGCTGGGGCTGGCGATACTGTCGATAATGATGATCACCGCATGGTGAATGTAGTATCACCGTTCATTGCCCCATCGGGCACTGTTATTTTCAATGCGTCATCAAGTGTTGTTGAACTTCCGGCGCGTGCACATGTTGAATATGCGGAATTAATTTGGTCAGGCACTCTGTTGCTCGATCCTGGTGATACGGCCGCCCAGTCAGTGAGTGACATTGGAAACGTTTTGGCATATGCCGATGGCCAATCATGTGTGACAAACGCCGCACAGTGCCGTATCTCAGCGACAGCTAATGAAATATCTGTTGAAGATGTGGGCGGTCAGTCCGGGCAATATCGAGCAAGTAGCGACATCACGAATTTGATGAGCGATGGCTCAATCACGTGGACTATGTCTAACGCTGTGAAGCGCACCCATGTGTCGGTGGCCAACGTTCAAACTACTCAGGGAGTGGATAAAGCGGCTGGCTGGGGGCTCGTTGTTGTCTACAGCGATCCTGATTCAAACGTCCATAACGTTGGAGTTCAGGATGGATTTGCTTTGGTTGCTAACCGATCGCCGTACTCATTTTCAATTGATGGATTGTTGACTCCAACCACTGGTGAAAATCACCAGCGCATTGGCATGGTGACATTTGAAGGTGATGCAGGAAGTGCAACTGACTCGGTAACCATGATTGATGGAGCAAATCGTGTTGTACTTGGTGATGGTTTGAATCCCGGTAGTAATTTGGAAAACAGTGCCGTGACTTCCGATGGGTATTTCAATTCTCAGTTTGATAACACAAGTCAGGGCCACTTTCGAAATACCTTCGGCACAGATGTTGAACAAATCTCACTCATTAACGGATTGAGTGCTGGCGCCACTTCGGCAACTTTCTCCATGACTTCTACAAACGACACGTACTTTCCGACCGCTTTGGTGATGTCTTCTGATGTTGGATCGGCATTGTTGACAGTGACCAAGTCTGCAGCGATTCCTCTTTCACAAAGTGCTAGTCCGCTCTTGGAATTGAATTCCGGTGATGCGTTGGACTACTCCATCACAGTGCATAACAGTGGAAACAACATTGCTACAAATGTTGAGTTACGAGATACGCTCCCCGTTGACTTTGATGTGCTCTCGAGTTCAGGAAATGATTGCCCATCAGTGCCTGCCAGATCGTTGTGCAAAATAATCGGAACCCTCGGCGCTGGCAACACGGTCACAATTGATGTGCACGGAACTGCAAATGGCGCATCCTTGGGCTCGCCAAATACTTTCAGTAACTCAGCGGAAGTTTCTTGGCAGAGTCGAGGGGAGTCCATGTCAGCGGTATCCGATGAAGTCACAGTCGCGTATGGCTCGCAGCGCGCAGACCTTGCAGTGGATCTGGCATTCACTAAAGATTTTGTTCAGTCCGGTCAGGCAACGACTTTGCGAGCGACAGTCACAAATCTTGGAACACACTCAGACTCGAGTCCAACGCTGACATTAGCTGCCTTAAAGCGAGTTAAGTTCCCCAACAGGTCACTACCGAATGGTTGCTCGACCGTCACGACGTCTCGCATACGTTGCCAGGCAAGTGCATTCGGAATAGATGCTACGTCGCCTTTAGATCCAGGTGACAGCGTGACTCTCACGTTGCCAGTGCTACCAGCAACAAATCTTCGCAGCGAAACAGTTTTAGCAGGTGTCTCAGCGAGCGCACTGATTGGTGATGCCAACTTAGTGAACAACTTCTCTCGCGCAACTGTGTGGGTGAACCACCCGCCTAAAGCCACTGACGTATTCGTGCTTGCCCAACGTGGCGGTAAAGCAATCAACGTCAATCTATTAGCGCAGGTAACCGATCCAGATGCGGATTCTCTTCACCTCAGTACAGCGAAACCAAAACACGGGTCATCATCTCTAGCCGGTGCGATTTTGACGTACACGCCACCCAAAGATTGGTACGGAAACTTCACGTACCGCTATTACGTTTCTGATGGCAAAGGTGGCACAACCTGGGCAACAATCCACGTCACGATTACCCAACAAATAACGCATCGATGTGTGTTCGCTTCAGGTTGTTAACTCAACTAATGGTGGCCCCGAGATGATTCGAACATCCGACACGCGGTTTAGGAAACCGCTGCTCTATCCCCTGAGCTACGGGGCCAATAGTGGAACGCTTGACGCAAACTTACTTACTTGCGCCTAGTTCATTGTAGATTGCGAGCAACTTTTCCTTTTCGACACTCCAATTGAATCGGTTGCGCGCTTCACGAGAACCCTCGGCGCATTGCCTTCGCAGGTCCGGATTGGAAATCAGTTCATTAATTGCGCGGCGAATGTCTTGCGGTGATTCTGGATCGCATGTCACTCCCATGTGATTGTCCGAGACGTAGGTGCCCATGTCTGGATAATTTGAAGCAACAACGGGAAGCCCAGCCATTGTGTATTCGAAAAGCTTGTTCGGCATTGCGTAAAGGTAAGACTTCGTTTTTCCTACGATTGTGCAAATTCCAATGTCAGCGGATGCAGCCCATTCAACAAGTTGTTCAGAGGGGACAGGACCAAAGAATTTCACCTTGTCGCTCAAATTCTCGGTGCGAACGAATTCCTCAAGAAACGGACGATGCTGTCCGTAGCCGATGATGATGTAGGTGCAGTCAGGAATTTCGCGAACGGCCTGAATTGTTTCTTCAACGCCACGGTTCTTTTGCAGACTTCCTTGGTGCACAAGAACGGTATGTGATTCTGGAATCGTGAACTCCGCACGAAGGCTTCGTGTTGCTGCTTCGGCGGAACTAAGTTCTGGTGTATTCATAATGACCGTTGGAAGTGTGATTCCGTATTTGTCGGTCGTATATTGGGCGCATCCATGAGAAACCATGATGACGTGATCGACATTTGGTAAGAGGCGACGTTCGTCCGATTCCGATTTTCGTTTCTGAGCCGAAGTGTGATGGTTGCGATCACTTGCGATTTCATGTGAGTCGTAGACAAGTGGAACACCGAGTTTTTTCTTCAGTGCTACGGCTACTTCTAGCGTGTTCAAGTCATGCGCGTGAATGATGTCAGGCGAAAATTCCACAACACGAGCAAGCATGCGTTCGTCTATTCCGCGCTGCACGTAAGAAGAAAGTGGAGAGCGCGCGGCGTACTTCACCAATCGAACCGCTTGTCGCTTCAATGTGGCGGCCGGGCGACTCGTTGAATTGTGTGCACGTGTGGGATCTGAGACTGCGCGCAGGCTACTACCAGGCCCGCGCGACACTCGATCAATCACAATCCCATCGGATGTGGTTTCGGTTTCAGCCAGATCTGGTGCGCCCAGCGCAACAACCTGGACTTGGTGACCCGCTTGCTGCAATGTTTTTGCTTCGCGGAGAACTCGCGCGTCATGTGTGAATGTGTTCTTCACCAACATGGATACCCGCACGCTTGGAAGTGTAACAACCCACGGGGGCGGGCCTTGCCGTCCTGCGTGTCTGACCACAGGCTAAATGTGGTGAGAGTTACAGCATTCAGCTATCAATAACCCAATAACCACGGCTCAAGTCTGCGGAGCAAACCACCTCAAACGCGATACCCTTAGAAGGTTAAATTCCCTGTATTAAAGGTAGATATGGGCACCCTTCACCCAACTGCGGACATTAGTCCCGAAGCCAACATCGCTGATTCAGCGTCGGTCTGGCATTACGCCCAAGTGCGCGAAAACGCGACACTTGGTGAAAACTGCATTGTTGGCCGTGGCGCTTACATCGGCACTGGTGTCCAGATGGGCGACAACTGCAAAGTTCAGAACTATGCACTTGTCTATGAACCAGCCGAAATCGGCAATGGTGTGTTCATTGGGCCAGCGGCAGTTTTAACAAACGATGAGTTTCCACGAGCCGTTTCACCTGACGGAACCATTAAGTCAGGACATGACTGGGTTGCTGTTGGTGTGACAATCAAGGATGGCGCATCGATTGGTGCTCGCGCAGTATGTGTTGCGCCAGTAACTGTTGGCGCATGGGCGCTCGTTGCGGCTGGCTCAGTAGTCACTCGCGATGTTCCAGATTTCGCACTAGTGGCTGGCGTTCCGGCGCGACGCATTCGCTGGGTCGGCAAAGCAGGATTCCCGCTAGAAGATCAAGGCAATGGACTTTTTATCTGCCCAAAGACCGGGCAAAAATATCGTGAAGAAAACGAACAACTACATGAGGATGCATAAATGAGTGACATGATTCCAGCCGCGAAACCAATCGTTGGTGATGAAGAACGTGAAGCCGTAGATCGTGTACTTCGCTCGGGCATGATTGCTGGTGGACCGGAAGTTGCAGCTTTCGAAGAAGAGTTCTCGGCATTGGTCGATGGACGCCACAGCGTTGCGTTGAACTCAGGCACCTCAGCACTTCACATGGCCTTCCTGGCGGCAGGTATTAAGAGCGGCGACGAAGTACTCGTGCCGTCCTTTACCTTCGCTGCAACAGCAAACTCAGTTGTGCTTGCCGGCGGAACACCAGTTTTCGTAGACATCGAACGCGACTTCTTCTGTATGGATCCTGAAGCAGCAGAAGCTGCAATTACCCCACGCACGCGCGCCATCATGCCGGTTCACCTTTACGGTCACCCGGCAGCTATGGACAAGTACAAGGAAATTGCCAACCGCCACAACTTGATGTTGTTCGAAGATGCGGCGCAGGCACACGCAGCCTCCTTGCACGGCGTTCCTGTTGGCGCTTGGGGCGTTGCCGGTTCGTTCTCGTTCTACCCAACTAAGAACATGACTTCCGGTGAAGGCGGCATGGTCACCACACCATGTCCAAACATCGCCCGTCGCGTCAAGCTGTACCGCAACCAAGGTATGGAAAAGCGTTACGAAAATGAAGTTGCTGGTTTCAATACTCGTATGACAGACATCCACGCCGCAATCGGCCGTGTGCAACTAACGAAGTTGGCCGGTTGGACAAAGCAACGTCAGGACAATGCAAAGTTTCTTGATGACAACCTCAAGGGCGTTGTGACTCCACCAGTTGCTGATGGAGCGGTTCACGTCTACCACCAGTACACAATTCGTGTAGTTGATCAGGATCGCGATGCATTTGCTGCTGAAATTGGTAAGCGCGGCGTTGGTTCAGGCGTTTACTACCCAATTCCAAATCACCGTTTGCCTTCATACGGTTTGACCATGGATCTTCCTGAAACAGAACTTGCTGCACAGCAAGCGCTGTCACTTCCAGTGCATCCATCGTTGTCACAGGCCGATCTCGAAAAAATCGTTGAAGTAGTCAACGCTGTTTCTTCAGCTGGTGCTTAATGAGTAACTTGCGTGCCGGCATGATCGGCTTGGGCATGATGGGTCGTCATCATGCACGTGTACTTGGCAGCCTTGACGGAGTAGACCTCGTCGGTGTTGCAGATCCTGCGGGTGACCCGCATGGCGTTGCTGCTGGTCGCGATGTTCACTCAACCGTGCATGATCTCATTGAACTTGGCATTGATTACTGTGTCGTCGCAGTACCAACTATTTATCACGAAGAAGTTGGTATGGCGCTGGCCGCTGCTGGCGTACACGCATTAATTGAAAAGCCACTAGCTCCTGACACTGCCTCGGCTACACGATTGGCTGAAGCGTTTGAAAAGCATGGTGTGATTGGCGCTGTTGGTCACATCGAGCGGTACAACCCGTCATTGCAAGAGGCTCGTCGCCGAATCGCGAATGGTGATCTCGGCAAGGTTTTCCAAATTGCAACTCGTCGTCAAGGCCCGTTCCCTCCTCGCATCGCAGACGTTGGCGTAGTGAAGGACCTGGCAACACACGACATTGACTTGACCGCGTGGGTTGCTCAGCAGCCGTTTGAATGGGTGCAAGCTCGTACTGCGCACCGTTCAGGTCGCGAGCACGAAGACTTGGTCGCCGCAGTTGGCCAACTTGCTGATGGCACAGTCACGAGTCACTTAGTTAACTGGTTGACGCCATTCAAGCAACGCGAAACTGTCATTACCGGTGAACGTGGCGCATTTGTTTGTGACACTTTGACCGCAGATCTCACGTTCTACGCGAACGGCACACAAGACACATCATGGGATGAAGTTGCAAACTTCCGTGGAGTTTCAGAAGGTGACGTTATTCGCTACGCAATTGCTAAGCCTGAACCACTTCGCGTAGAACATGAAGCATTCCGTGACGCTGTACTCGGCAAAGAAGCCGACATCGTAACCATGCGACAGGGACTCAACACGGTTCGTGTTGCAGACCAAATGCTCGCCACCGCACAAGCAAACTAATTCAAGGAATCAATTATGAAAATTACCGTCGTCGCAATGGGCAAAATTGGTTTGCCACTAGCAGTTCAGTTTGCTTCAAAGGGTCACACGGTCATCGGTGCCGATGTCAATGAGGAAACTGTTCGCTTAGTGAACGCAGGTCAAGAACCATTTCCCGGTGAAACCGATCTAGACACCAAGCTTGCCGACGTCGTAAGTCGTGGACTGCTCAGTGCCACCACGGATACCGCATCAGCAGTTGCAGAATCCGAAGCCGTTGTGGTTGTGGTTCCGCTGTTTGTAGACGCTGAAGGCACACCTGACTTTGGCTGGATGGATGCAGCAACCGTTGACATTGCAAAGGGTCTCAAGCCTGGCACGTTGGTGTCGTATGAAACCACGCTTCCTGTGGGAACCACACGTAATCGTTTCGCCGGAATGCTTGAGTCCGGATCGGGTCTGAAAGTTGGAACAGATTTCCACCTAGTCTTTAGTCCCGAGCGAGTATTCACCGGTCGCGTGTTTGAAGATCTACGCAAGTACCCCAAGCTTGTTGGTGGCGTTGACGAAGCTTCCGCAAAGCATGGCGTTGAATTTTACGAACAGGTTCTCGATTTTGATAAGCGCGATGACTTGCCACGTGCAAACGGGGTGTGGGATCTAGGCTCAAGCGAAGCCTCGGAGCTAGCCAAACTCGCTGAGACCACATACCGCGATGTGAACATTGGTCTTGCAAATCAGTTCGCACGATTTGCGGCCCAGAACGGCATCGATGTTTACGCAGTTATTGATGCGTGCAACAGCCAGCCATTCAGCCACATTCACCAACCAGGTATTGCTGTTGGTGGACACTGCATTCCAATTTATCCGCGGATGTACCTATGGAACGATCCTGCGGCAACTGTTGTTCGCGCAGCTCGTGAGGCAAATGCCCAGATGCCGGCGTACACAGTTGATGTATTGAAGGCAGCTCATGGGGACCTTAACGGTCAACGTGTTGTCGTACTTGGCGCTGCTTACCGTGGTGGAGTTAAGGAAACTGCATTCTCAGGAATTTTTGCAACTGTTGATTCTTTGAAGGCAGCAGGTGCAACAGTTCTTGTGCACGATCCGATGTACACCGATGATGAATTGGCACACTATGGTTTCACCGCGTATCACACAGGTGAACCGGTTGATGCGCTGGTGGTTCAGGCCAATCATGCAGAGTACAAATCTGTTTCGGTCGCAGATTTCCCAGGCGTCAAGACCGTTGTGGATGGTCGTAAATTCCTTGATGCGGCAAAGTTCGCAGGAACAAACTTCATCACACTAGGTGTTGGCGCATAATTATTTTCCAATAAGTAATGCCCGCTTCTCATCGAGGAGCGGGCATTACTTATTAAGTTCTAAAGATCTTCCAGTGTCGCTGACGATTGTTTAACATTGACGAACTCCGTGTAAGCGTTCACAACATCCGCTGGATTACCCTGCATCATGAGCTTGCCGTGGTCCAGCCAAATGGCGTCATTGCACAACTCTTTGATTGTTGAAAGTGCATGTGAAACCAACACCATTGTGTTTGCTGATTGCATCAACTCAGTCATCTTTGCCTGAGCCTTGACCTTGAATCGCGCGTCACCAGCCGAAAGAGCTTCGTCAATCAACAGAATGTCTGGATCCATTTGGACGGCCACAGCAAAAGCAAGGCGACCAATCATGCCTGAGGAATAAGTGCGGATTGGCATATCGATGAAATCGCCAAGTTCAGCAAAGTCAACAATTTCAACCATTTTCTCGTTGATTTCAGCGCGAGAACGACCGGCTGCAAGACCGGCAAGCATGACGTTTTCTGTGCCGGAAAGGTTCGTATTAAAACCAACACCAAGTGAAAGCAATGTACTGACTTCACCATTCACAGATACCCGACCGGAGGATGGAGGAAGAATTCCGGCAATCGCGCGAAGCAATGTGGATTTACCTGCACCGTTGTGGCCGACCACTCCCAGAACAGTTCCACGTGGAATTTCAAAGGAAACATTCTTGACAGCTTCAACTTCACGAACGATGCGCTCGCCACGGCCAAGGCGATTCAAGGACGCCTTCATCGTTGGACGACGCTCAAAAGTGGTGCGGTAAGTAATGCTGAGGTCTTCAACAAGGATCGACGTTTCCGCCTGCTTTTCCTT
>CANGDT010000019.1 GCA_947452755.1 Actinomycetota bacterium | reverse complement strand
ATTACCGAAATATCTTTCCAGCGAAATGGTTTCATTTGTTCTTCGTTCAGATCACTGATGACCTGTCCGTTGAACGTGATTGAGCCCTCCGCAATGCGCGCCATTCGAGGCAGCAGTTGCGGGATTGACATAGCTAGCGTGGTTTTCCCGCAGCCTGATTCACCAGCTAGCCCGACAAATTCGCCCGGCTCAATACTGAAGTCAACTCCGTCCACAGCCATGACTGAACCAGACGGACTGTCGTAGGCAACTCGTAAGTTCGAAATCTCTAAGAGGCTCATACGTCAGCCGCCAAACGAGGGTTGGTGATTTGTTCTAGTGCTTGACCAACGAGGGTGAAGCCTAAAACCACAAACAATATGCCAATACCCGGTGGCAAGAAGTACCACCAGGCACCGCGACCAATGGCACCGGAAACGAAAGAGAAATGCAGCATGGAACCCCAAGAAATTCGATCAGGATCACCTAAGCCAATGAAACTCAACGTCGCTTCGGACAAAATACAACCGGCGACTACGAGAATCGTGTTCGCAATAATCAATGGCATGACGTGAGGCAGGATGTTGATGCGAAGGATTCTCATGTTTTTTGCACCCAGGGACTTTGCCCGTGGAATATATTGGCGCTCGCGCAATGACAAAGTCTGTGATCGTACGATTCTTGCTGTACGTGGCCAACTGAGGAAACCAATTACCAAAATAATGATTGAAAGATTTTGTCCAAAGATTGCACCCATGGCAATCATTAGTGGCAGTGCCGGCACCACAAGAAAAAAGTCAGTCACACTCATCAGTACGGTATCGAGTGGTCCTTGGAAGTAGCCCGAAAAAATTCCTAAGCTCGCCCCAATGATTGTCGAAATGACCGTGGCCATTACTCCGACGAAAAGTGAAATGCGGGCACCCGTGAGGAGTTGGCTGAAGACATCGCGACCCAATTCGTCGGTGCCAAGGATGTGACCGTTTCCGGGCGCTTGGAGAATGCTCGATGCATCAGCACCTACTGCAGCGGGATCAAAAGGAAAGATGAATGGTCCAACAATTGCGGAGAATGCCACTGCAATCAAAATGATAATTCCAGCGCGGCCCAAGCCCAATCGCCATAGTTGTTTGACCATCCCAGTGGGGTGTGTTGTCGTTGAGTCGCTCATCGTTGCACCCCGACTCTTGGGTCGAGTTTGTGATACAGCAGGTCAGTTGCAAAATTAGCAACCAGAACTGCAACGGCGGTAATCAGGAAGCAAGCTTCGAGAACTGGGTAATCGCGCGAAAGTACCGAGTTGTAGGTCAGTAGACCCATACCAGGCCAGGAGTACACCACTTCAACTTGAATAGCACCGCCCACAAGTGCGCTGATGTAAAGCACCGATGCGGTCAGAACTGGCAGTAATGCGTTGCGAAATCCGTGGCCCCAGACAATCGTGCGACGCGTAAGACCTTTGCCGCGCGCAGTCAACATGTAATCCTCGGACATCACTTCGATAAGTGATGTCCGGCTGATGATGACAAAGAATGCGATGTCAACAATTGCCAATGTCAACGTTGGCAGAATGAGATGCATCCCAATGTCCTGCCATTTTTGAAAAATGTTGTCGTAGATCGCATGCGGAGTTGTGATGCCTGAAATTGGAAGCCCGCCAATCCACACTCCGAAGGTGAAAACCAACAGCATGCCCACCCAAAAAGTTGGCAGACTCCAGGCAACAAGAGCTGCAATAACAGTCGATGAATCACTGCGTTTACCGTGGCGTGAACCCGCAAACACGCCAATCAAAATGCCTGCAATCACAACAATCAATGTGGATGTCGTTAAGAGTAGAACGGTATTTCCAACTGTTCGCTTAACAATGTCAATGACTGGTTCTTGATATGTAAATGAGAAACCAAGATCCCCATGCAACAAGTTCTTCACATACGTGAGGTATTGCGAGAAGAGCGATCCGTCTAACCCATATTCATGATGAAGTTTGGCAATTTCATCTGCTGTCAGATGCTGCGAGCGCGCTATCAATCGAATGGGGTCGCCAGGAATGATATGGAACAGCAAAAAGTTGAAAGTCACTATGGCGACAATCGAACTTAAAAGCGTCAGCGTACGCCGAGCGAAGTAGGGCATGAGTACGCAGCAGACCTAGCTACCGGCCTGAGCCTTCAAATAGTTATCGCGGGTGAAGTTGAACACGATGCCACCTGGAGTCTCCGTCAGGTTTGACCAATTCGCAGTACGGTACGATTGCAACTTTTCCAAGTAAACCGGAATCAAGTACGCACAATCTTCGTAGAACATCTGTTGCATCTGCTTAACGAGCGCAACGCGCTTAGCAGGATCAATTTCTGTTGACTGCTTTGTGTACAGCGCATCGTATTCAGGGTTGCTGTAGAACACATCATTGTTGCCACCGATTTGGCTCGTCAATGGAACGCCAAGCAAGTAACTTGGATCATTCACTCCAGAGTCCCAACCCCATACGAACAAATCCCAGTCAGGTGCATCCGTGTTGTACACGGTGCTGGCCAAGGTGTCTGAATCCAGCGCAGTCAGAGTGAGCTTGATGCCTACCTTTGCGGCGCTTGCCTGGAACAATTGTGCGGTGCGGACATCAACTGAAGTTGATGAAATTGCGATGATGCGGAAACTCAGTGACTTGCCATCTTTTGTTTGACGGATTCCCTTCGCGTCACGTTTCGTGAATCCGGCTGCATCGAGAAGCGCATTGGCTTTGTCCGGGTTGTTGTTGATTGCCTGGTCGGCCGAAGGCTCCCAGTACGAATCCCCAAATGATGGAGGCAAAATGCTCGCAGCAGCTTTCGCGTAGCCTGCATATGCGATTTGAACGATTTGCTCGCGATCAAGTGCATAACCAAGCGCCTGGCGAACTTCGCGCTGTAACAGAAGCGGATTGCCTTTCGAGCCAGGAACCTTGGACACATTGATGCCGATGTGGTGGAACGAGAAGGAATCAAGGGCTACGGAGGTGAGGTCCTTGTCTGCCTTCAAGCCGTCAAAGACAGTTGGTGCAACCTGAGGAATGATGTCGATGTCGCCATTCTTGAGGGCCTGTGCCTGGAGGTCATCATTGGTGTAGAGCGTCCAACTGACACCGATTGCTGAAGGTGCGGTGCCCCACCACTTGTCATTGCGAGTGACGCTCACAATTTGTCCTTGAGTGCGGGCTTCAAATTTGAATGGACCAGTTCCAATTGGGCTTGCGTTGGTGTCCTTTTTAATCTGTTCAACAGTCTTGGATGACCAGATGTGCTTGGGAACGATTGGTATCACTAGGCCGGGATCAAATGCTTGTGGCGCTTTGAAAGTGACGACCACTGTCTTGGCATCAAGTGATGTAACGGACTGGTAATCGGTGAGCCACTGTGCGTTGATACCAAGTTGGTTTTTGCCGATTAGGTCGAATGTGTACACAACGTCGTCAGCGGTGAATGGAGTGCCATCGTGCCATGTGACACCTTCGCGCAAGGCGTAGGTGATGGTGTTTCCGGATGCGGTTGAGGATGTGGCAAGTGACGGTTCAATTTTGAGATCTGTTCCGTAATCCATGAGCTTGTCATAAATCAACGACTGCACTTCGATTGCTTCGGTGGTGACAGTTGTGAATGGATTGAAGGTGTCGATGTCAGACTTCCAGCCAACGCGAAGCATCGCATCGGTAGGTGCGGTCTTTGGTGAACCGCACGCGGCGAGGAATCCTGGGACGACGGCAATGGAGCCGGTAAGTGCAGCTGCGCGGATGAAATTGCGGCGGCTGAATGATCCGAAACCTTGGATGGAATTCGTATCGTTGGAAGCGTTCTCTGAAGTCTCTATACTCACCATAACAGGAGTCAATCAGACCCCTAGGTGACCGTCAACCACTTCTGGGAAATCGGGGGTAACGAATGTATCGCGGCTTGCGACCAGAAGATGCCTATTTTTGGGCCTTTTGAAGCAACGCGTTAAAAGCAGCCACTTTCTGGGTCCATAAATCAGCCCGAGCAGCATCTGGGCTCAAACTTTCACCTCGTTGAATGTCGACATCGACCTGTAACCCGATGGCACGGGCAGCTACCAAGGCGGCGCCGAGTGCGCTGCGATCTGGTTCGTCTCCACCTCCAGTGATCACCACTCTCCGGCAAGCATCAGAGAGTCGCTGTCGGAACCATGAATGGTTGGCGCTTCCGCCAGAAACCAAAATTGGTCCAGCCAAGAACCCGTTGTCGGTCAAAGCATCAACACACCGAACACTCTCAATCACTATGCCATCAGCAAGTGCGCGTGAAATATCGGCAACTGTATGCGTGAGATTCAGCCCATGAAGTGAACCCGAGATTGTTGGGTCCCACAGCGCACCTTGTTCACCAGGAGCCAGATACGGCAAGAAGATTGGACCGCCTACTTCGGCACCAGCCTGAGCTAGTTGCATCATGTCGCTTTCCTCGGATCCGGTGAGGTTTGCAAGCCAGCGAAAGGACGATCCTGTCGAGAGGAGGTCCATTTCGACTCCCCACATCCCAGGTTCTGCCATGGGAGTGATCAGGTATCGATGATCCGCATCGAATTTTAATTCGTCAGTGACCCCGAGAATAATTGTGCTGGTACCGCCGACGTAGGCGATATTGCCATTGTGATTCGATCCCATACCCGTGGCACCGAGGACTGAGTCAGCCGCACCCAGACACACTGTGACGTCGGACGAGACATTGAGCTCGTGTGCGATTGAGGCAAGGATGTTCGCACCAAATTGTGACGATTCAATTTGAGGAAGCGAAGGAACTGTGCCCGCAGGTGACTGCACAATTCGCTGAACGAATTGTGCATCCCAAGCGCGTTCCTCTAACGCGTAACATCCAAATCCTGTGGCAGTGCTTGGATCCGTTACAAACTGTCCTGTCAGCCAACCAAAAATAAAATCTTTAGCCCCAAGCAGCATTGACGTGGTGTTTGCACGTGTTGGTTCTACATCAACAAGTCGTGCCCACATCGGCAATAAGTATCGACCATCTACCCATTGACCAGTGGTGCGATAAACAAGTTCCTCGCCCAACTGTGTGCGCAAGCTTTCACCGTATTCATCAGCACGCGCATCTTCCCAGGTAATGGCATGACCGTTGGTTTCGTTGCGGGCATCGATAGTGACCAACGTCGGGAGCATCCCTGACAGGCCAATCGAAATCCATGGAGCGTCATTTGTATCGTTTTGGAGGTCCCGAACTGCCGACTTGATTGCATGAATCCAATCAGCGGGATCTTGTTCGGATGCACCTGCCTCGGGGCGATGTGTCGGGTAGCTCGCTGACGCGCGCGCAACCACAGTTCCTTCGGCGTTGATAGCAATTGCTTTCAACCCTGAGGTACCAAGGTCGAGACCTACAACTAATCCAGGTTGAGTTGGCGTACCTGTTCCACTAACCAGTTTTTCGGTAAGCGGTGTTCCTTCAAGCGATGAGCCCATAAGTAATGCTTACAGGATGGCGCGGCGCTAGTTAACGGCGACTTGCGATTGCAGCCAAGGAGTCCGAGGCTGCCTGCAATGTTTTATCAATGTCCGCATCCGTATGAACCAAAGAAACGAAAAGGTTTTCAAGATGGTTTGGGTGGAAAAGCTGCCCGCGGGAAAGCATCTCGCGGTACCACTGGTTGAAAAGTTCCTCGCTCGCGTAAGCATCAGCTTCACGCCAGTTGTGAATGTCCTTCTCAGAGAACCACATTTGGAATACAGTTCCGAGCCCTTCAACGCGAACCGGAATGTCAAGGTTTCCAGCAATTTCGGTGAGCCCATCGGCAAGACGGAATCCAAGTGCACGTTGACGTTCGTACAGGCCTGGTTCGGCAAGCAGATCCATCGTGGCGGAGACAGCTGCGCATTGGATGACGTTTGCGTTGTAGGTACCGGAATGTGAATATCGGCCCTCTGCGATTATTGACATTACTTCTTTGGTGCCACCGATTGCAGCAACAGGGAAACCGCCACCAAGACCCTTTGCCATCGTGGTGATGTCAGGGTTGATGCCGAACCATTCTTGCGCGCCGCCGCGAGCGAAACGGAAGCCAGTAATAACTTCATCAAAGATTAATAGCGCACCATATTTTGTTGTTTCGCTGCGGAGAAGTTCGAGGTAGCCGGGCAGTGGCAGGATGCAGCCAGTATTCAGAACAGCCGGCTCAGTGATTACGGCAGCAACTTCATGTCCACGTTCGGCCATGACCCGCTGGAAACTTTCCGCATCATTCCATGACAACACGATGAGGGTGTCTTCGAGTTCAATCGGAACGCCAGGGCCTGATGGGACAGGGCGTGGTCCGGTGATTGGTCCAGCAAGTTTTGGATCGACGTGGTTGCTCCAATAGACCGTGTCTTGCCAACCGTGGTAGTGACCTTCGAAGCGAATGATGAGACGACGTCCTGTCACAGCTCGTGAGATACGGATTGCTGAACCAACTGCTTCCGATCCCGAGTTTGTGAATCGAACCATTTCAACACTTGGAACTGTGTCAACGACTTTTTGGGCAGCTTCAATTTCAAGTTCGTATGGCAAGCCAAAGCATGTTCCGTAGTTCTGAACCGCTTCAACAACTGCCTGTGTGATTGTGGGGTTGCGATGACCAAGGATCATTGGACCAAGGCCTAGGAGGTAATCGATGAACTCGTGACCGTCGACATCCGTGATGCGCGAACCGAGTCCTTGTGCGACAAAGAGTGGATATGGTTCCCAGCCAAAGGGGATTGTTCGGGCACTTGAGCCTGCGCCGCCGGGCACTACCTGGCGTGCTTTATCGAAGAGTTCGGCAGATTTCGGAGCCCAAGCCTTGTAAGCAGGGTCAGCGTCACGGGTTACCACATCAAGATCAATCATGATGAAAATGTATACTCTGCATAATGATTGCGCAAGCACAATTCAAATTGCGTTTATTTATTGGAAAGCGGCTTTACTGACCAGTTATCGGTTTGTGGAGCACTCAGAACACGATGTTTATCAGTGCCTGAAACGTAAAACACGAACTTGTGTGCTGGATAAGTCTGTTGGAAGCAATCAAAAGGCACACCATCGTCGCTGAAACTGACGCCCTTCACCGTGACCGCCATCTCACGTTTTGCCAGTTCTAACCAGTCACTTGCCTGGGAATCCGGAAGTGAAACCTCCAGATATTGCTCTTCGTACCCATCGGTGATCCCGTAGTTCTCGTTGAGGAACTTGTACAACGAGCCACCACCGGCCAAGTATTTTTCATCCAATGCTGGGACCAGAGACAGAGGCAAAACTGCCTTCTCGACAATTGCTGGCGCACCGCCGAGTCGGCGACCGCGAGTCACTTCCCAGACAGGTGAACCTTCGGCAATGCGCAGAGTTTTGGCAATCGTGACGCCTGGAAGTCCAACGTTCAAGCTGATCAACTCAGTGGTTAGCTTTGATCCGGCATCGCCCTGCTCGAGAGTAGTGAGCAAGTCACCGAGACGAGCGGGTTCGCTCAGGATCTTTGTTTCTGCTACAAAGGTGCCCACACCTTGGTGCCGCGTGATACGCCCAATGCGTTCGAGTTCATCTAGTGCCCGGCGGACCGAGATGAGACTCACTCCTGCCAAGTCAGCAAGCTCTGTGGAACTTGGCAATCGGTCGCCAGGGGAAAGCTTCTGCGAATCAATGAGCGACAGCACTAAGTCTTTGACGACTTCGTACCGAAGTTTCGGTGAATCCTGCGCAGGCATAACTATGAACGTACCTGAAGTTGCAGCACTTATCTACGGCTTAGCTAAATGCCTGCTGGACAAGGGCTGCTTGTTCAAGTTCGTGACGATGGTGTGAACCTACGGCTGGTGATGACGATGCCGGGCGAGTGACGCCAGAGATTGCACGACCAATCACTTCGGGAAGGTTCATGGCCATAAAGCTCCATGCACCCTGGTTGGCTGGCTCTTCCTGAACCCACTTCACAGTTTGTAAGTTGCTGTAGCGAGAAAGTTCAGGCGGCAATGTCTTGGTTGGCAACGGGTAGAACCGCTCAACGCGAACGATGGCCACATCTTTCCGACCGGACTTTTCACGTTCGGCGACCAGGTCGTAATAGACCTTGCCGGCGCACAGCAATGCAGTCGTTACTTCGGAAGGATTCACAGTTGTGTCACCAATTGTCGAAGTGAACGTGCCTTGAGTAAAGTCGTTGGTCTTTGACGTAGCAAACTTTGCCCGCAGAAGTGACTTCGGTGTGAACACAATCAGTGGACGACGAAGTTCCGAGCGAGCCTGCCAGCGCAACAAGTGGAAATACGACGCAGGTGTTGATGGCATTGCAACTGACATGTTGTCCTGGGCGCACAACTGCAAGAAACGTTCAACGCGCGCAGACGAATGGTCAGGGCCTTGGCCTTCAAAGCCATGGGGGAGAAGCAAAACCACATCGCTCTTTTGAGCCCACTTTTGTTCACCACTGGAGATGTATTCGTCAATGATTGTTTGAGCACCGTTAGCAAAATCACCGAACTGTGCTTCCCACATCACGAGTGCATCTGGGCGCTGAACTGAGTAACCGTATTCGAAACCCATGGCTGCATATTCACTCAGCAACGAATCGTAAACGTACAACTTCGCGTTGCCTTCGTAGCACTGCTTGAGTGGCTTGTATTGCCAACCCGTTTTCTTATCGACGATAACGGCGTGACGGTGACCAAAAGTTCCGCGACGGCTATCTTGTCCTGCAAGTCGAACAGACGTGCCTTCTGTCAGCAATGAACCAATAGCCAGAGCCTCGCCCATTCCCCAGTCGATTGCGTCGGTCGCAACCATATCGGCGCGACGCTGAAGTTGCGGTGCTAAACGCGGATGAACCGTGAATCCTTCAGGCATTTCGACCTGACTGCGGACAATGCGATCAATGACATCACGCGAAATTGATGTCTCCACATCCATTGTTGGAGTTTGCGGAGCCAGAGTTTGCTGACCCTGTGTAATCACTTCGGAAGCATGAGAGTTAAATTTCTCGGCGCCATCGGCCTTTGTTTCTTGGAACACACGCTCAAGTTCGTCTTGGTAATGCTTAAGTGCTTCCTCGGCTTGTTCGAGCGTGATATCTCCACGACCAACAAGAGCCTCGGTGTACAACTTTCGTACGGAACGCTTCTGGTCGATGATTTCGTACATCAAAGGCTGTGTCAGCGAAGGGTCATCAGCTTCGTTGTGACCACGACGGCGGTAGCACACAAGGTCAATGACAACGTCCTTGCCGAATTCCTGACGGAAGTCGAAAGCCATCTGGGCCACGCGCACAACAGCCTCAGGATCGTCACCGTTGACATGGAAAATCGGTGCCTGAATTGCGCGTGCGACATCAGTCGCGTAATAACTTGTGCGGCTGTATCGCGGTGATGTGGTGAAACCTACCTGGTTATTCACAATCAGGTGAATCGTTCCACCAACGCGATAGCCCTGAAGCTGACTGAATTGCAAAGTTTCCAGAACAACACCTTGGCCAGCAAACGCTGCATCGCCGTGCATCAGAATTGGCAGAATGTCTGACTTTTCACCGTCTGGCATTTGGTCTTGCTTTGCGCGCACAATACCTTCGAGTACCGGGTTCACCGCTTCGAGATGCGAAGGATTAGCTGCGAGGTACACATCAATGTCGTTGCCTTCAGCTGTGCTGTAGGTGCCGTGTGTACCCAAGTGGTACTTCACGTCGCCGGAACCTTGCACTGACTCTTCCCCGTACTGGCCTTCAAATTCGCTAAAAATTCGCGCGTAACTCTTGCCTGCGATATTCGCCAACACATTGAGGCGACCGCGGTGTGGCATGCCGATGCATACTTCCTTCAGCCCTGCGTTTGCAGACTCAATTAACAACTGATCCAGGAACGGAACAGTGCTTTCGCCACCTTCGAGGCTGAATCGCTTCTGTCCGACGTACTTTGTCTGTAAGAACGATTCGAACGCTTCAGCTTCATTTAACTTGCGCAAGATTCGCAGCTGTTCTTCATGGTGTGGCTTCTCAAGATTGTGCTCGACACGGTCCTGTATCCATTTACGTTGCTCAGGATCCTGAATGTGCATGTACTCGATGCCCAATGTGCGGCAGTACGCATTGCGCAAGACTTTCAAAATGTCGCGAAGTTTGGAAAATGCGTTCCCACCAAAACCACCCGTGGCAAATTCCCGATCAAGATCCCACAACGTCAAACCGTGATTCTCGATATCGAGGTCGGGGTGTGTGCGTTGGTGGAATTCAAGCGGATCAATGTCAGCCATCAAATGTCCACGCACTCGGAAAGCATGGATCAGTTCTTGCACGCGCGCCGTCTTATTCAATTCAGAGTCGTGTGACACGGCAATGTCTTGAGCCCAACGAATTGGTTGGTACGGGATACGTAGCGAATGGAAAATATCATCGTAAAAACCGTCCGCACCAATCAACAATTGGTGAACGCGTCGTAAAAATTCGCCAGACTGTGCGCCTTGAATCACACGATGGTCATAGGTGCTGGTCAACGTCATGATCTTGCTCACGGCGTTCTTGGTCAGCACATCTTCAGAAGCACCTTGCCATTCAGCGGGGTAGTCCATGGCGCCAACGCCAACGATGACGCCCTGGCCCTGCATCAAACGGGGAACGCTGTGCACTGTGCCAATCGTTCCGGGGTTTGTCAGGCTAACTGTTGTGCCAGCAAAATCTTCAACGGTGAGTTTGTTGTTGCGAGCCTTGCGAACTAAGTCTTCGTAAGTAGCCCAGAATCCTGCAAAGTCCAAAGTGTCTGTTGACTTAATGCATGGAACGAGCAGCTGGCGTGTGCCATCATCTTTAGCCATATCGATAGCAAGCCCGAGCCCGATGTGTTCGTGACGGACAATTGCCGGCTTGTCATCAAGAGTCGTGTACGACACATTCATCTCGGGTAAATCTTTCAGCGCACGAACAATTGCGTAACCAATAATGTGCGTAAAGCTGACCTTGCCACCGCGACCACGCGCGAGATGGTTGTTGATGACAATGCGGTTATCCACCATCAACTTCGCAGGAACTGCACGCACACTTGTTGCGGTAGGAATCGCGAGACTGGCTTCCATATTTGTGACAACGCGTGCCGACGTGCCTTTAAGTTTTTCTGCACCAGCTACAGGCATTGGTGTTGCCGCCGCAGGAGCCGGCGCTGGAGTCTCACGCGATGTTGGCGAAGGAGTATCCGCAGGCGTCGCCACCGGTGCGGCAGATGCCACAGGCGCAGGTGCTGGAGAGGAACGGACCGGCGAATAGTCAGTTGGCGTGTAGTCGGCGAAGAATTCCCACCATGCAGGATCGACGGCATTCTTATTGTCGAGGTACTGCTGGTACATCTCGTCAACGAGCCAATCATTGGCTCCAAAAGGACTGTTGGATTGAGTCGACACCGATCAAATTCCTTTACTTTCGCGTTCTCTAAGCGTATCTGCGTCCTGTGCACTCGCGGAACCTGCATGCATGTGAAAGCCTGTCAACGTGACGAACTTAGCCCCCACGGACCTGACCGACCAGGTCGTTGTCATATCTGGCGGTTCACGCGGAATCGGTCGCGCAGCCGCGCAAGCACTTGCGGCACTTGGCGCCACAGTGGCCATCGTTGGCCAGAACCCAGAAAATGTGGCACAAACAGTCGCCGAGTCGGTCGCAAATGACTGTGATGCCCTCGGTGTCGTATGTGACGTATCAGACCCTGATCAGGTAGCCCGCACCATCGCAGCCAACCCCGTATTAGCAAATGCGGACATTCTCATCAACTCAGCCGGAGTCATGAGCGACCGCACCGCAAAAACACTGCGCACCACACCAGATGAATGGCAACGAGTCATGGGTATCAACCTGGACGGTACCTTCAACATGATTTCAGCAATCGGACCGGCCATGCAGGCACGTCGATCAGGTCGCATCATCAACTTGTCTGCTTGCCTCGGGCGCTTCACAGGACCGGGACTAGCCGGCGGACTTGCGCCCTACCGAATTTCAAAAGCAGCCGTAAACGCACTCACCAAAAACTTGGCAGCAGAATTAGGTAATGGTTCGCGCGGAGTACTCGTCGATGCGATGTGTCCCAACCACACACGCACCGATATGGGTGGACCCGATGCACCGCGGAGTGCAGAAGAAGCCGCCGACACAATCGTGTGGCTCGCAACACGAGAACACACCGCGGACATAGAAACAGGATATCTATGGGAAGACCGACAGATTGTTCCCTGGTAACTAATCAGAAACTAAACGAAAGTCCGCAGACTCTTTCACACCATAAGCATCGAAGAACACACGCTCACGTTCCTGCCAGCCGACGATATGCGCAGCAACAGAATCACCATCGCGACTAATCACACGCTGGCGCCCAACAACTGGATCAGACTCAATCCAAACAACCACCGAACTTGCGGACCGAATCAGCGCATGCCCAGAACCAACGCCCTCAAGAATCAAGAAATTGTGCGCTGGGACATCAAGCCATTCGACAAAACGATTCGCAACCCAGTCAAAACGCTGGTAACGAGCAGGAAAACCAGCTCGGATAGGCGACAAAATCTGATCCTCAATCCGAACTGCTAAATCCGAATGCAAATCCTGATACCAACCCTCATACAAATCGTCCAAATGAACAATCGGTGCATCATTGAGAAGCTTGCTCAAATCAGCAGCCAACGTAGTTTTTCCAGAACCAGCAGGGCCATCGATCGTAATCAGGCGCGTCGTGCCCACACGAGGAGAAACAGAATGGATGGTTTCAAGAATGCGCGAAACATCGGAGTCTGTGTACATCAGGACTCCTTCACATGCGCATCGTCGCTTCGCGAGTGCCCGCTGTATTTATCGCGGGCACTTATCCGCATCGCAAGCGATGCTCCAGTTCTTATTCGCTCACTCCTCAGCATGCGCATCGTCGCTTCGCGAGTGCCCGCTGTATTTATCGCGGGTACTTATCCGCATCGCAAGCGATGCTCCTTCGTGCCCGCAGCAGGAATCGGACCTGCGGCCTTCTGCTCCGGAGGCAGACGCTCTATCCACTGAGCTATGCGGGCAAAAACGTGAATGCCTGACTTTACCGCACCCAGTTAACCCGCAGCATTCGTCAACTTCGCAGGACAGCGCACCCCAGGCGTCGTAGTGGGTTCAAAATGCCACCACTCGTTCTTATACTTTCGGCACAATCCGTACCTAAAGCTATTCGCCTCAAGCCACTTGAACGCCTTTGCATGATCAGCGCCGAGCTTAAAGTCCACAGCCAAACCCCATGTATGCATCGACTCGTTAGCGGGCAGCACCCACCGACGTGCGACCTTAGCGGATCCATACTTCACCACAGCCGCATTGAACATTCGTTTCTGCACGTCCATGCTGCGCCACCCGCTACGGATACCAATCGCAAAACCAGCATTCTTAGCCGCAACTTGTAGCGCAGCAATGCGATGTGCCATCACCGGATCAAACTTTTGCGGCCGCTCAACGCCCGGCAGCAAAGGCGCAATACCTAAGTCCCACGAATTTCGTGGACAAGTTGCCGTTTCCAAGTTCTTGATCACACCCGTCTTAAGATCTGCACAAATTGCAGACGGTGGTACTTGGGCAGCCTGTGCAGGAAAAACAGTGACAAAAAGTGACAGGCAACTAAGCGCCAATGTTGCGGTACGAACCTTCACAACGCTCCCATCACTTTGAAATCCAAGTTTAGGGGTGCCCCACCGCAGTAAAGTCGTGTCGTGGTCAGTACCCAGTCGCTCATAGAGTTTATTTTCGCCAGTATCGCCATTATTTTGGCGCCAGGACCCAGCGTGATGTTCACAATTGCCCGTGCAATTGCGTGGGGTCGGGGAACTGCGTTGTTGACAGTGCTTGGCAACGCGCTAGGAATGCTGACACTTTCGGTGTTCATTGCCCTCGGGCTTGGACCCCTGCTTGAAAAATCCGACCTGCTACTTAAGTCAGTACAAATTCTCGGTGGCTTGTATTTGATTTACCTCGGTGTCGATGCACTACGGCACCGCCACGAGCATGTCGACGACATGGTCAAAGTCGAAGAAACAAAACCATCAGCATTCAACATTGTTCGTCAAGGTTTCACTGTTGGTGTGCTGAATCCAAAGGCCCTGGTATTTTTTTCTGCCGTATTCCCGCAATTCGTTGAACCTGAATCAGGATCAGTTCGAAACCAGCTTTTACTTTTCGGTTTGATTTTTGCAGTGCTGAGTTTCTTACTCGACGGTATGTGGGGTGTCATCGTTGGATCAAGTCGGGATTGGTTTGTCACTTCGCGAAATCGCCTTGTGGTACTGCGCACTGCAGGCGGCGTTGTCATGGTGATACTTGGTGTGCTGGTCATCATCCCGGTACTGATTCAACTTGCAAGATAATTTTCAACATAAAAAATGGCCTCACCCGAAGGTGAGGCCATTTTTTATTTGACTTATTACTGACCGGTGGTCCAGGTAGTGAATACCTGGGTGTAAAGGTCGCGTGCTTCTTTGCTGCAGTTAGGTGTTGGTGTTGCAAGTGCCACCTTGTCTGCAGGCATGATCACGGCTGGATCGCTCTTCAGATCGGCTGCCATGAATGCATCGGAGCCAGTGATGCCGTTGTCGTAACCAGTGAAGTTACTTTCAGCAGCAGCGTTCTTTGGATCCATCATCCAGTTGATGAAGATCTTGGCGTTGTCCAAGTTAGGAGCGCCAACTGGGATTACCAGGTTGTCTGCCCAAAGGTTCAAACCTTCCTTTGGATAGATGTACTCAACAGTTGGAACCTTTGCCTTCATGCGATGAGCAGAACCATTCCATGCTTGGCGGATGTTTGAAGTGCCCGCGATAACACGCTCGATGCCGCTGTCTGAGTCAATAACTGCAGGCTTGAATCCGTCTAGAAGATTCTGTGCCGCAAGGTACTTGCTCTTGTCAGTGGTACAAAGGTCGGCTGCAGCTACGCCAGTTGCACGAAGTGCAGCTGAAACAACTTCAACCTGATCCTTGAGCGAGTCCATCTTTGGCGCACCAATCGTGAACCAGTCCTTCCAAGAAGTGATCTTGGCGCAGTTGGGATCAACAGTGTTACATGCGATACCAGTCGTGCCGTACATCCAAGGTGCGGAGTACTGGCGACCCTTATCCCAATAAACGTCCATCAAGTTTGGCTTAATGTTCTTGCCATTTGGGAAACCAGCAACATCAACCTTCTGAAGAAGATTAAGTTCAACCATCTGGGCAACCATGTAGTCCGAAGGAACTACAACGTCGTAGCCAGTGGCACCAGCCTGCAACTTAGCAAGCAGAGTCTCATTGCTGTCGAATGTATCGAGAACGACCTTGATGCCGGTCTCTGCGGTGAATGCCTTCAGCTGTTCTGGATCGATGTAATCGGTCCAGTTGTAGACGTGGACTTCTCCAGTGCCTGCTGTCGGGAATGCACCTGAACTTGCGCCATCTGAGGAACTGCTTCCACATGCTGACAGTGCGAGTACAGCTGCGATTGCTGCGATTGCGGAGGCACGGTGCCTCATCTTGCTACCCATGGTTATCTCCTTACTCGGTTGAGTACATAGGAACTAATCAACACAATGCCAGAGAAAAGCAACAACAGAGTGGAAATTGCATTCACTTCTGGTGTCACATTTGACCGAATCATGCCGAAAATGTAAACCGGCAACGTTGTCGCGCCGGGTCCTGCGATGAAAAACGACGTAATGAAGTCGTCAATCGAGATTGCAAATGCTAAAAGCGCACCAGAAACAATGGCAGGCGAGAGCAAGGGCAAAGTGATGCGGCGCAGGATCTCTCGATCATTTGCGCCGAGGTCGTAAGCAGCTTCGAATGGTGCGGCATCAAGTTGGCTGAGGCGGGCACGAATTGGAAGGAGAGCGAAAGGAATACAAAACGCGGTGTGAGCAAGAATCAGGCCAAAGATTCCAAGTGGAATTTTGACGGCCATGAAGAAAGCAAGCGTTCCGATTGCTAAAACAATTTCCGGGATGATTAACGGAATGCCAATCAGTGCCCATGCGATGCGCTTGCCGTTGCGGGCCATGCGTACCAATCCCAGTGATGCAAGAACTGCAAGCACCGTCGACAAGGTTGTTGCGACGACTGCGATTTTGAGCGAGTTTGTGAGTGCCCGTTGGATGTTGATGTCCTGGATTGCCACGGTGTACCAGTGCAGTGAGAAACCTTCCCAAATCATGACCATGCGACCACTGTTGAACGAATACCCGATCACGTAGACAAGTGGCAAGTACAAGAAAATCAGTACAGCCCAGGACGTCGCTGTGAAAGTTGGGAAGTTACGCAGGTTAACTAGCCGACGCCGTTTTGTAGTTGCAGTTGTCATACGAGGTTCACCTGATCTCCCGAGCGAGCGCTAATTCCGCGGATGATCTGAACGAAAAGCACAGTGAGGCCAATGAGCAGCACTGACAGTGCACATCCAAAGGGCCAATTGCGTGATTGACCGAATTGGTTAGCGATGACGTTTGCAATCATGTTTGCTTTGCCACCACCGAGCATGTCGGATTGCAGGAATGACCCGAGTGCTGGGATAAAGACGAGAGCGATTCCCGAGATAATTCCGGGGCGAATCGACGGCAACACGATTTTGCGAAAAACGGTCATGCGCTTTGCGCCCAAGTCGTATCCCGCCTCGGCCAAACTGAAATCGAAACGTTCAGCGCTGGCATAAATCGGAAGAATCATGAATGGCAAGAATACGTAAATCAAACCGATGACAGTCGCGGTCGGTGTGTAGATGATGTGGTAATCCAAACCAAGTCGATGGAAGACGCCACCAACAGGGCCATTGTCATCAATCAGCTGACGCAAGCCGTAGGTGCGAATCAAGATGCTGATCCAAAAGGGAAGTGTCACCGCGGCAACAAGAAAGTTACGCGCACTTTCTGCACGGGTTGCAATCCACATAGCAATTGGCAAAGACAGAATCAATGTCACCACAGTTGTGATTGCCGAGTAGACAAATGAATTCCAAATGACCTTGACGTAGCGCGTATCAAATGCTGTGGTGCCATCAAGTTTGTCCTGAACGAACAAGTGACGGTAAGCGCTCAAGGTGAAATCCCACTTCACGCCCGTGCCAATGTCGGCGGTGGACAGGAACGAGTAGACGAATGTGATTGCGATAGGAACAGCAATCGTTGCCACCAAGAACAGCACGGTTGGCAACGCTAATCGCGGGCTGGTTTGGCCTGGGCGCATCTGTTCGTTCTGAAGTGCTGGACTTTCAGTTGCTACGTTAATCGCGGTCATGAAGCCACCGTGCGTGCAGAGTTTCCGGATGGGGATAGTGAAACTTTTTCACCGCGGTCTGGAATACGTGCGCCGTAAGACGGTAACGACACTGCAACTTCAACTTCCGGAGTCACTGTGACGTGAATGCGGACGGTGTCGCCGGTGAAAATTGAATCGCGGACTGTGCCGGTAATAGCCCCGTGTGTGTCAGTGATTTCGAAATCTTCTGGGCGGATTGCCACAGTGATTGCACCGGAATCGGGGATTGCACAATCCTCAGCAACCTGTGAACGCAACAACATTCCGCCGCCTGGCAACGTGATGCCGTCAGTTCCTGCAACACCATCAAGCAAGTTTGTTTCACCGATGAAGTCAGCAACAAAGCTGTTGACTGGGCGACGATAAATTTCGCGCGGCGTATCAAGTTGAACAACCTTGCCCGAGTTGAATACCGCGATACGGTCACCCATCGACATGGCTTCTTCTTGATCGTGAGTCACGAACACGAAAGTAATTCCAGTTTCTTGCTGGAGGCGCTTTAGTTCAATTTGCATACCGCGACGCAACTTGAGGTCAAGTGCAGAAAGTGGTTCATCGAGAAGCAGCACCTTGGGCTTCTTGGCCAATGCGCGGGCAAGTGCAACGCGCTGTGCCTGTCCACCGGACAGTTGGCTCGACTTACGTTTTTCGTACCCAGCAAGTTTGACCTGTTCAAGGGCAAGCCCAACACGTGAAGTAATTTCCGCCTTGTCGAGCTTTTCCATTTCCAGGCCGAATGCAATGTTTTGCGCAACAGTCATGTGAGGGAAAAGTGCGTACGACTGGAACACGGTATTCACTGGACGGTTGTAGGCAGGGATGTCATCAATGCGCTGACCATCGAGTGTGATGACGCCGCTGTCTGGGTATTCAAGGCCGGCAATGGAGCGTAAGAGTGTCGTCTTGCCGCAACCTGATGGGCCGAGCATGACGAAAAATTCGCCTGACTGGATGTCTAGCGTCACGTCATCAAGTGCGTGAACAGTGCCACCCTCGGGAGTGTTGAACGACTTCTTGATGTTCGAAATTGCGAGGTACGAGCTTGTCACGAGTGTCCTTCCAGACGGATTTACTGCACTATGTCGTTAATCTTGCCGTGAACGGCACTCAGACATGTAGTAAATCGCAGGATTGATCTCTTTTTTGTGGCAAATCGTTACATCGACGTTAACTTCAGATAATTATTTCGTTGCCCGAGATACGAATTTCGTTGCGTGCAAAGTTACGGGCGGGCTGGTGAGAATTTCAGGCTTTCGCGCGAAGTTGCGCTACCTGCAACTAGGTCAGCAACTAGCCGACCCGTGCCGAGCGCCATCATCGTGCCGAGCATGCCGTGACCTGTGGCGGCGATGATTCGTGGCGCGTTGGGGAGCGCACCGATGTACGGCATTCCGTCTGGGCTTGATGGTCGAACACCTGTCCATGGATCGATGTCGCCAAGTTCAGTTGGTAGGTCAAGCACGTGGCTGGCAGTGAGTACCAATTTGTCGATTGCTGAATCATTTATGGAACGGTCGTTAGGTGTCGTCAGCGCGTAGCCGGTGCTCAAGCGCAATCCGCTGGTCAGGGCGTTGGTTGCAATGCGTTGTTCGGCGAGCATCAATGTGCGCTGAGGCTGGTTTGCTAAATTCGGAATTGTGACGGAGTGACCCTTGGCAGCAATGACGTTGAGGTTTGCACCGACCATTTTTGCAAGTTCGCGGGACCAAGCACCGGCGGCAAGCACGAGGTAGTCACTCGTCCATGCACCAGAAGCTGTACTGACATCGACACCCTGCAAGTGGGCATTCAGCGAAGTGACGGTTCCATCTTTGAACGTCACGCCGTGACGTACGCAGAGTGAATGCAAAAGGTTCACTAATTCGGCAGGATCAACACCGTAATCCCCGGTGAGTTCGACGACTGCTTTAACGGAATCTTTGATGATTGGTTCAGTGGCCCGCGCAGTGTCTAGTGAAACTTCCTGGACTGGAATTCCGTACTTAGTCATCGTTTCGATTTCAACTTCAGCGTGATGCGCGGCATCGTTACTTGAGAAGAGGTACCACAACGGTTGGTGTGTGCGCGCAAGCCCATGATCATTAACGAGATGATCGAGTTCATCCATGCTGACGTCGATTAGTTCGCGCAAAGCGGGCACGCAGTAATCGACATGTTGCTGGGTGCACGATGCCATGAACTTTGCAGTCCAGGTTGCGAGCTGTGGACCAGCGCCAAAATTAAATCCGAAAGAACCTGTGCGCTTTAGAAGTTCTTTGGCTCCCATTGACACCATGCCTGGTGCTGCAAATGGAATCACATGGCTTGGCGAAATCCACCCAGCGTTTGCCATTGATGTACCAAATCGTGGTGCGCCGGAATCAACGACGGTGACTTGCGCGCCATCTTTTGCTAACAAGTAACCGCTAGAAAGTCCGATGACTCCTGCGCCGACGACGGTGACATTGCTAACTGAACTCATAACGTCAGCCTAGAACCAATTCAGACGAACCGTCAGGTCAGCACGTGTTACTTGAGCCACTCAATCTTGTCGAACTGGCCTTCGCCTGTGGGGTCACTGTTGACCCATACTTCTTTACTCAAGCTGTCGCCCACAATGCCCATGAATGAGTACAGGTCGCTCTTGAATCGGCCGAGCATCGTGCACACGCCTGAGTCACGATCACTGAGTGCCGTCACGATGTCGGCAGCCGTATGCAACGAGTCGCGATGGTCGTCGATTGCCGCAATTCGGATGAGCGAATCTGCTGGTGCTTCATATTCGCGGGTGAAAGCATGATTCGTGTGTGACGAAACGAGGGCATGTGTCGGAACGTCGATGACACCGTCAGCTGCGGCTTCCACCATGAACAAATCATGCTCATCCAAAATTGTGTACGACTGTCCAACGGCATGCGGAACACTACGCACAAAATCAACAGCGTCTTTTGCTGATGGTTGATGAAGCGCGCCACGCGTGACAAAGTCAACAGGCAGCCCGCTCAAATCTGTTGCGAGGTTGAGTGCATTCACCACAACGACCACGCCATTGGAGTTCATTCCGCACGTGGCCAATGAGCCTGGGTATGTTGCGGCAACAACTCCGAGTTCTTTGCTATCAAGAACATTCAGGACCGTCTGCACCCCGTTGGTCCAGCCTGGTAGGTCCATGTTTTGGCCTGCTGCTCGTGAACCTGGGCGCGTGATTGCAACAACTGTGCAGGCTGCGCCACCAGTGAGCGCCCACGACTCGTCGAGCATCGACAGCCCGGCAACTTGGTACCAGGGCATTCCTGCTGCTGCGGCTGTTGCTTGAAGTTCGTCGAGCAGATCTGGACAATACTTTTCAGCCGCATCCCACGCAGGCAGGTCCGTGAGTCGATGTGCGAGCTCTTCGGCGCCTATATCTTTTGCGTTGAAGTGTGCAGACCAACGCTTCCAAGCAACCGCAAGTTGTGGTGCGAGCTGTTCACCGATTTGCGTTCCTCGTTGTGCACCGGTGCCACGGGCGGTGATGACTGGACGAGACATTGCGACTCCTAGATGAGGAACGTGCGCGTGAGTGGTGAATGCGTGATTGCGTCACTGGAAACAATCTGGTCATTGAACGTTACCGTGTGACCTGTTGGATCCACTTGCACTTCACCAAGAATTCCGTGACGCACCATGTCAGATCCGCGAACTGTGCGGGTGTTTTGAACAGGCACACTTCGTCGGCCGGCAACAACGACTTGTGACAAGCCATTGCTGAAGTGGACACCAAGTTCCTGAGCCGATGCGCCATAGGCACCGAACTGCGGTCCGATAACCAGCGGCTGTGCATTCGACACAGTGGCACCCGGGTCACCAACAACGCCATAGGCCGGCAAACCGCCCTTGATGACCATGTTGGGTTTTGATGCAAACGACGCGTACGGCCACAACACAATGTCGGCGAGCAATCCAACTTTGATGGCGCCGACTTCATGGGACAAGCCGTGGACCAGCGCGGGGTTGATTGTAATTTTTGCAACATGGCGTAGGACGCGTTCGTTTGAGACGGCAATTTCGTCTGGGGCAACTGAACCGTCAAGGATTGAATGATCAGCGAACATACTTGCCATCGCAAATGTTTTGCGCCACGTGTCGTCCGCACGTCCCATGCCAAGTGCGTCGGATGACGTCACCGGAATAACGCCCATGTCGTGCAACCTATTTTCGGCAGCCATTGTTGCCTGTCGGACTCGACGATGTGCGATCTCAACATCGCTTGGTAACTCTGGATTCATGCCGTGCGCCGAAATAATCATGGCGACGTGCTCATCGGCCGCATTGATTCCGTATGCAAGCGTCGGATTTGTTGACGACGCAAGAATGTTGTCGCGGCCTGCCATCGTCAACACGTCTGGCGCATGGCCACCACCGCAACCCTCAACGTGATATGCGTGCACTGCACGGTCGCCAATCACATTTAAGGTGTCGGCAACGCTGGACATTTCATTCAGACCATCGGTGTGCAACGCAATTGCGACGTCATATTCATCGGCAAACGTGAGTGTCGTGTCTAAAGTGCGGGGATGTGCGCCGGTGTCTTCATGAATTTTGAATCCACAGACCCCACCTTCGAGTCCTTCAAGTAATGGATCGCGCGTTGAACCAGCAGCACGACCCAAGATTCCAACGTTCAATGGCCAATGCGCAAACATGTTGTGACCCTGTTGCAGTGCCCATGATGAGCTGATACCCACGCCCCAAAAAGAACCAAACTCTTGGGCAATGACTGTGGTCACACCACTTGATAACGCAGAGTCGCACACGCGTGGTGTCATTGCATGAACGTGTGTATCAATTCCACCGGCCGTGGCAATCAAGCCTTCGCCAGGGATTATGACGCTGCCACTTCCCACAACAACATCAATGTTGTTCATTGTGTCTGGGTTGCCCGCGCGACCTATGGCGCTGATGCGCCCATTGCGAATACCAATAGATGTGACACGAATACCAAGGAGTGCGTCGATGACAAGCACGTTTGTGATGACGACATCGCAGGACTCGGAGGACCGTACCGAGCGCATGCCCATGCCATCGCGGGCATTTTTACCAAAACCGATTTGAAGTTCATTTCCGGTTTCGCGATCGTCATTCTCAACGCGAATAACGAGGTCGGTATCACCAAGGCGAACGAAGTCACCTTTACGTGCGCCATGGACTGCGATGTCTTGTTGCGCGTCGCGTAATTCCTCAGGTGTCATGATTGACCACCGTCCAAGTAACCCCACTCGCGTGCCTTAGCCAGTGCTTGTTCTTTCGCGCCAGGGGCATCAAGTGGTCCATCGACAAGTCCTGCGAAACCAATGAGTACACGATTACCGCCAATTGCTTCGAGCTCGACCGAGACATCTTGACCGGGAGGGAAGTCGACATGTTCTCCGGCGGGAATGTGCAAACGCATCCCGTATGCAGCCGCACGATCGAATTTCAAGCGCGGGTTCACTTCAAAGAAATGCATATGTGTGGTGACGGAAATGCCGATAGTGGATTCGTTTCGAACAATGATGTCGATGGTTTTGGCCGTAGATACTTGAGGTGCAACTTCAAGGCGAATTACTTCGCCAGGAATGTTCGTATCCGTACTTGCAAAATCAACAACAACTAATCGGCGCCCGTCGTCAAATACGCCTTCGACGGCAATACCCGTTAGCAAGGAACCGACACCTGGCAATAACTCAGTTTCCGTCACAGCGGTCTGTCCAGCAACCAGTGCTTGTGCATGTGAAGCACCATCACGGGCAGCCTCAATCACTGCGTGTGCGATCAGCGCGGTGGCTTCAGGTGCGTTCAGCTTCACGCCACGAGCGCGACGAGACTGCGCCAATTGAGCAGCAGTAAATATGAGCAGACGATCTTGCTCACTAGGTGTTAATTCCACGAGCCCTCAACAAATCTTCTGGCAAACGACTTAGCCGAAAACGCGAACGCCACCTAGCCAAGTTCCAACTACGCCAACTTTACGCACTGCCAGCGGCTCTACGGCATGAATGTCGCAATCCATCAGCACAACGTCAGCACGCTTGCCGATTCGCAGGTCACCCCACAAATGTGTTTCGCCCGCCTGTACCGCAGTTCCAGCCGTATAGGCGCTCAGCGCCTCATCAAGAGTTAGTCGCTCACTCGGCACCCAACCTTCAGCCGGAAGACCAGCATCAGTCTGGCGAGTGATGGCAACACCAATGCCCTCCATGGGAACTGGTGATGTGACAGGCCAGTCAGAACCAAATGACATCTTCGTGCCGGAATGCAGCAACGTTGCCATTGGATACTGGCGATTACCGCGATCCTCACCAAGACGAGGAATCGTTAACACAACTTGTTCATTAGCCAGTTGCGCCCATAGAGGTTCGAAGTTTGCAATCACATCGAGTTCTTTGAACCGCGGCAAGTCAGCAGGGTCAATGAGCTGTGAGTGCGCAATGACGGGATTGATGATTTCGCCGTGGACTTTGCGCGCGTTCTCCATTGCGTCAAGCGCATTGCGAATACCTGCATCACCGATTGCGTGAATGTGTGGCTGGTAGCCCGCAGCGACAACAGCAGCAACAGCCTCAATGAGTTCTTCACGCGTCCAGTTCGGAATTCCCTTGTTTGGGCAATCGCAGTAATCCTCGAGAACAGCAGCGGTCCCGCCTTCAAGAATTCCGTCTGCAAAAAACTTCACCGTTCCGGCTGTTAAAAAATCTGGTGCTTCCGCATCAACGCGAGCGCGCATGCGATCAAAAGTGGGAAGAGTCTCGCGCCATTTGCCTTCGGGTTCGGCAAGCCATGCCAAGTTCGCACGGAATGTCAGTGCGCCGGCCTTTGCACCGGCAATCCATGTTTCCATGATGTCCGGCTCAACCCACGCATCCTGCGCCCAGGTTACGCCAGCAGCTGCGAAAGCATCCGAGGCCGCCGTAATTGCCTGCATGCGTTGTGCGGAAGTGAGCGGCTCGAGTTTTTCATAAATCAAACCCCAGGCACCCCATTCACGCAACGTGCCCATAGGTGTTCCATCAGGTCGCAACGTAATCTCACCGTCGGATGGCTGAGGTGTGGTGGCGGTAATACTTGCAAGTTCAAGAGCCTTGGTGTTCACCCAGGCAGTGTGGTAATCCATAGCGCGCAACACAACAGGGCGATCAGGGACGATGGCATCCAACCACGCAGCATCAAACTCGCCGCGCGGTGCAAGCGAAGGGTCGTAGCCTTCCCCGCGCACGATGGACACATGCGGGTTGTCATCGGCATATTTCTTCACGGCAGCCAACAAATCTTCGAGAGTTTCATGTCCGCGCATTGGCGCAAATAAAGTTTCAATTCCGCCAAAGACTGGATGTGCGTGTCCGTCGCCAAAGCCTGGAAGCAAAGTGCGACCTGCAAGGTCGATGACGTCTGCAGCATCTGCAATCAACGCAATAGCTTCGTCACCGTGTGCAATCACTTTGCCATCGCGTGCTGCCAACGCCGTAGTGCGTTCATCCTTGCTCACCCAGACTGGTCCGCCATGCCACACAGTAAGTCGAGAACGCATCGGTGCCTCTTTCGCAATCCAAGTTGATTCAAGATTTGAACAACTATTGCAGGGTACTGTTTCACCAATCGGCGTGTACGCGTTTCGGGCGATGATTTATAACGTTTAGTTTCAAGCCATGAGAGTTAAGCCAAATGCCACTGCATAGCGATGGCCAAGTGTGCCTGCTACATTTCCGCGACCAAGCCCACCAATGCCTGATTGTTCTGCAATGACCGGCAACAACTCGTCGTCAGCAGCAGGGCCACCAACAACAATGACGTCAATTGACTTCGTGGAGTCAAGGCTGGAAATTAGTCGCGAAACATTGTTGCCTAGGACGGCAGTCTTGAGCGCCTGACGCATGATGCGCCATTCGGCTGGTGCCAGGTGTGTGCCGAAAGGTAGGAACCCGCTTGGACCGTGTGCAACTAGCGAGCCCACAAGTGTCGAAGGGATACTGCCATCGTCCACGAATGACTTGCTGCCATTTTCGGTGAGCACAACCGATGGAGATTCGACCCGTTGTGCAGGGCCCCGCTTAATCCAGTCTGCTGCCCCGCGCGGAACGTTCAGGCAATGAGCGACTGCTGCGGTCAGCATGTCGCCGGCACCGGCCGCAGAAAGTATCAGTTCATCACTGTCAATCAGATCGATAGTTCCGCCACCAATATCGAGCACAACTGCTGTATCACTGCTGCCTGGGGTTGTATGCGCACCAAGCGCCGCTGCGTGAGCCTCTGATGCGCCGACTGTTACGGGAACACCAAAAACGTCAACAAGATTGGCTTGAGTTGATGCTTGGTCGTTGGTCAATGTGGCCAGGGCAAGCGAACGACTGTGTGAACCCAAGCGAAGCCCGCGGGTGTTGAGTTGTTCCGAAATATCCACAGCCCACAAGTCGCGAACGAATGCGCGCTGTTCACCGGCGACAAGCAGGGATGTGATGTGACCAATGGGTTTGTTGCTCATCGCATGAACATAGGCAAACAAATCTTGCGACGAATGATCTGCAAGTTCGACAATTGATGGCTGCGGAATTTGAAGATGAATAGTGCGGTCGGGGAAGTAGCCGATAACAACTGCACGCTCGTCGCGCACCCAGCGACTGATGAGACCAAGTGCCTCATCGTGTGCATCACTCAGTGCAAGCCCGCTTTTTAAAGCCCACACATCGGTTGCCGTAGTGACAGCCCCGCCGGCCGGACGCACTTCGATAAAAAGAAGCGTTGCAGCCAATGCCGCCTCGACATCAACACGATCGACCATAGGAATGTCGGCGGTTACTCGGGCAGAAATCAACACTGCTTCATCGTTGGCGATAGCCACACCAACAATTCCTGTGCCTGAAGCGATGGCATCATTAATTACGGTGGCGGCAGTTTCGAAATCGACGTGCGCTGGGACAACCGCAATGACATCATGCGCAGGTGCAGACACGGTGATGTTCCACGGCTTACCAATCGCATGCGCATTGCCCACAACGCTGTGTGTGGCATTGGCAATCAGTTGAATAGCACCTGTGTCTGGCGGTGTTTCATGAACTGTGGCTGTGCGTGTGGTGACTGGAAACCATGGAGCGACGACGACACGATTGACCTTGAGCGCATGTGTGCGTTCAATTGAACGCAGCAAAGCAGCTGCAGCCTGAACTGAAGCAATAGATCCCTTGTGCCCACGAGTTGGTCGACGATCCCACGCAACAGGAACACCATCGCGAGTAATCACGATTTCCGTTGTTGAGTTTCCGACATCAACGCCGGCAATAAGGGTCATGCGTGTTACTTCTTGGTCAGTCCGCGACGCTCGTACGCTGCTGCGGCCTGGGTGAAAAGTTCTGCATTGCGAGTGGCACTTTGGGCGGTCAAACGATCAGCAATTGCGGTGAGTTCTGCTGCTGTTGATCGACCCGGCCGAAGTGCTTCATAAAGTCCAAGAACATCTTCGTCCGACATTGATGTGAGCTCGGCCGCGCGGAGGAAGTTCGCAGCAAGTTGCGGATTGCCATTTGCTTCGGCAACAGTTGCTTGATGTTCAAGTGTGTCTGGGTGAATGCGGACATCGTCAATCGTGATGTCACCTCGACGAATTGAATCGACAGTGACTTCGTTGACATCCTTGCCAGAAAAACCGTGACTCATCGCGAGACCTCCATCAGTTCAGGTGCGGTCGTTGATGTGCAATCGCGCTCAATGGCAACCAAGCCAACAACTTTGGTGTGGTACCGCGCTTCAATCGCTTCATCGGAATAAGGGTTGCGCATGGGTTCTGGCGTTGCACCCTTGGCGTGACGACCCGCGTTGATGCCCATCAGGCGGTAAAGCTCGCGGTCCAACGTTGGTGCTACTGAATACAACTCGAGGTTGGCAAGTGGTGCTAAGTCGCGTCGGTGAATCAACGCTGTGCCTTTTGCCTGCAAACCGATACTGATTCCGCTTCCTGACATTCGTGCTGCGGTCAGGCCAATCATCCCTAGGTCGACTGTGTCATTGATGCGCACAACTCGTCCGACGCATCCTTCTTCTTCCAAGCCAGCCATGAATTCGTGAATCGCATCGACGACAGAAATTCCAGAAAGAGTTTGCCAAATTTCTTTACCGGTTGCCGGCGAGACACCAATGACGACATCACGAGGATCGTGGCTCACTTCTGCAGGCGCCACGGCGATGAATCTGCCAGTCACAAAAGTCTGTTGTTCGGCACGAAGGTCGCTTACTGATTTTTGTTGGCGAATTGTGTCAATGACCGCTTGCCGTTCAGGGCTTGGTCGGTAACCAGTGCCTGGACCTGAATACGTATTCGGATCAGTGACCAACGACAGCACATTCATTTGTTCATCAAAGATTGCTGAGGTTTGCAGGTAGTCACCAGCAACACGTGCCTTCAGCATGTCCAGACAGCGGTCAGCTTCCACATCAAAGCCATTTTCGGCCAATGCAGTAATCACATCGAGCATGGTCACGTTGGTGTCCATGATTGTTCGTGCAGCATTCAGCGGCAACATCAAATCCGAAGCAGTGACGTCTTTAGATCCAGCAGCATCGATAGCTTGTTCTGCCCATTCGCTGGTGAAGTCACCGAGGCCGAGGTAACTGTAGACCGCAGTGACCGCTTCCGTTGCACGACGACGAAGTGCGGCAACGTCTTCTTCACGCGCGGTGCGCAATCCACCATCGACGCCCCAGTCGCGTTGCATCGCTAAGTAGTCATCAATATCTTCCGAGTTCCACTGGCTAGGTCCAAACATGTTGTCGTAGCGCTGGATGGAACCGAAGCCACTACAAATGAAATCAGATCCGCCAATAAAGATGGGATGTGTGCGTGATGTGCGACGAACATCCGACTCACTCATCAAAGCATCGTTACCCGTGCACGATTCGAGGTTGTGCAACATGACCAAGACGTTCTCAGCCATCAGTGAACGCACGCCGCCCGGGACAGATCCTGCAACGGATGCCGAGTCAATGCCACCGTTTTGCACGCCTTGGGAACCAATTGCGCGTGCAAGTGACACGCATCGTGATTCCAAATAGAACATGCTGCATTTCTCGGCGCCGCCCATGAGTGCCTCAGCGCCGCCACCGGATGTCACGCGCATTTTGATACCACGTGATGCGTAACCACTGGTCAGGAATGCCTTCGACCAAGGTGTGTCGTCACCGTCGACAAAGATTTGTTCAGTGCCGTACAGAGAAACAGTTTCGGCATAAGACACCAGGCCGCGCATACCCAGTGCCAATTCGGCTGCTTCTTCAACCGAACATTGCACGAGTACGCCAGGGGACCCGACGGCCGCACCGATAGACACTGCCACTGCGTTGGATGGAGCGTCGGCCAGCACTGGGACAGTTGTTTCAATTTCGCGGAAACCGAACGCTGCGGCCGTTGCCGCATCGGCGGCGAGCAACAGCGGGTCGTCCGAACGATTCGTGACGTGCGCTTGGTTGCTTGGTGTGCTGCGCGCACGCATTTTTGTCATCGCAATGACAAGTTCGGCTGCACTCAGTTGTGCGAGCACTTCTGCAAGCTTGGCTGGAGTCATGCCTGCAGCAAGTGCGACAATTTCTTTACGCGGTTCGGTGGGGTTGACGATGCGGCGAGCAAACTCCAAAGAATCTGTTGCCATCGCAATTGCCGCGATTCCGAGGTCCAGACCGTGCAACGCAATGAACTCATCGATGGTGTCGAACTGATCGACGGTCTTGCCATCCATTTCGATAACAGCACCATTGTGAATTGTCAGTGATGGTTTGGGATCGTGTGGTGAATTAAAAGCGACCAGACCAAGTTCGGCATCCGGCGTAGCAAATCCATCAAGGTTGACGCGTTGTTCATTCATGAACCGGAATCGTCCGATGACGTCCTTATTTGAGGACGTGGTCTTGCCTGGTGTTTGCGTCATTTCTGAGCAGCCGCTTCGTAGACCGCAATCGCAGCCTCTGCACAAATCTGGTCTTCATCCCATGAACCGCCACTGACGCCAATCGCACCAATTACTCGATCGCCGTCCCAGCACGGGATACCGCCAGCAAATGCGATGTATCGTCCGCCACCATTGGCGCTCATGCCTGGCAAATCACCATCGGGTGCAACGCGTTCACGCAACTCGCCAGTCGCGATGCGATTCGTGACTGATGTGTAGGCCTTATCAACTGCCAAGTTTGGCCCAGCCAGTTCGGCGCCATCCATACGGTTGAAAGCTAACAAGTTCGCACCTGCATCCAGAACTGCAATCGACATCGGGGCGCCGATCTCAACAGCCTTTGCTTGTGCGGCCTCAATCATGCTCACGGCAAGAGCCAAGTCAATTTCCATTCGAGTCACACGTGGCATTACTTACTCCCTTGTTGTGCGCGCCATTGCGCAGCCTTACGTCGCATCTTTGCGTGCATGCCGTTCATGATGTTCACGTCACCAAGATGAGTCTTGGCAACTTTTGCTGTCATTGTGTAGTTCGTATCTACGACGTTAGCAACAGGCGTGAGAACTGTCTGGGACACGAACTGGTAGCTGTCCAATGTTGATTGACCGGTCAGGTCGCTGACCCAGTGGACCATCTGTGAATGTGCAATGCGGAATGCATCTTCAAGTGGCTTGGTGGACCCTGTGGTGATGATGAATTCATCAGACTCAATGCGCGGCCATGGTGTTGGCGTTCCTTTGATCAGGTCGAGAATCAACACGGTGTCCATGGCGCATTCGACTGCCACACCGCATGTTTCACCTTCGCCTTGGCGTGCATGCCCATCACCGAACGAGAACAGTGCGCCTTCAACATTGACGTTCAAATAACACGTGACACCCGCGCGCATTTCTGGAGTGTCCATGTTGCCGCCCCAATCGCCGGGTGTCAGCGATGAACGTACTTCACCAAGTCCTGGTGCAACACCGACAGTTCCATGCATCGGATCAAGGGGGAGCGCTGCGGTGAACTTTGTGTCAGCGGCCGCATAGCGCACGAGACGCTCTTGTAAGTCGAGTTCGTAAATCCAGGTGCGTTCTTCTAATGCTGGTTGCAAAGTTGCAGTTGTTCCTGTCGACGTCAATGATCCAAAGAATGGAACAGTTGTGCTGACTCCCCATGCTTCGCGCGGTTCGATAGAAACAAAGTGAACAGCCAATGTGTCGCCAGGCTCGGCGCCTTCAACATAAAACGGTCCAGTTTGTGGATTCAAAAATCGCGGGTCACATACGGCAGTAGACATATCGCTGGTCGACTTAACGCGACCGCCAAAGCAGTCAAACGACCATGAGTCGATGATGGTGCCAGGCTTCACGCTGACAACGGGCTGTTGGCCACCAAAGGTGTAGGCGAATGTTGCCGGGTCTGCATCAGGGTTCGGAGTCCAGTTACAAACTTCTAGTGCGTCAGTCATGTGTACCTCGAATGCTCATGTGTTAATCAAACGGCGGGAATGAACTTCACACAACCGTAATGGGTTTTTTGTGACGAGAAATAAGTACGGGGTGTGAAGCCGTTAAGCTCCACACCCCGTACTTAACTGAGTGCTTAGGCGCGCTCGTGTGCTTCTTCAAGCACGGTGCGACCAATTTCTTCGTAGATCTCTGGATGCTTTGACTTAACCCACAGTGCGTAGAGCAAGCCGATCAGCAAGGTGCCAAAGATTTCGTATGGCAAGTACTTGACCATCAATGCACCTGACTGCCAGCCAGCGGCCCACTTCAGGTTCTTGAATAGCAAGACGATGACGTAAAGCATGCCTGCTGCGCCAAGGAGTGGTGCAATCAGCGTGCTGAATACGCCACCCTTGTGGACCTTCTTGTTCCAGAAGAATCCGATAACAGCGAATGAACACATGACCTGAACGACCAGGATGAACGCAGTACCAACAAGTGACGGCACGGTGTAGATGACCTGGTAAGGAATCAAGCTTGGTTCAGATACGGCGTTGCCTGCTTCGTCTGCAACGAACGCTGTTGACATTGTTGCGAACAACAGCACCATAACGATGTTGAAGATAGTTGCGATGGACGATGCAACTGCTGGCGACTGGTGCTTCTTGCTTACTCCACCGATTGAAGCGCGAAGCTTCGCTGATGGAAGTTCGCGACCAATTGCGTAGATGTAACGTGAACCAGCGTTGTGGAATGCCATTGCGCAAGCAAATGATCCAACAACAAGCAGGATGCGGTAAGCGCCGTATGGAAGCGAACCGAGGTTTGCCTTCACTGGAATCAACCACACATCAACTGGTGCAGCACCGGCAGCAGTTTCTACTGCAGCCTTTGCACCGTTAGCAACGACAACCATCCACGACATGAATGTGTAGAACAGACCAAGTGAAACAACAGCAATCAAAGTTGCCTTTGGAACGATGGTCTTTGGATCGCGTGATTCTTCACCGTATACAGCTGTGGTTTCGTAACCGATCCATGACCAGAATGCGAAGAACACACCAAGTGCGGCAATACCAGCGCCGACCTGAGTTCCGTAGGCACCGGCTTCAAGGTTATGGAAACCTGCCATTGGTGACACGGTGTCTGCTGGCATGAAGCCATCAGGTCCACCCTTGATCAGTACCGAGATACCGAATGCAAGAAGCAAAAGAACTTCGGAAACCAAAGTTACGCCGAGTACTGCAGCAGCAAGCGTGATGTCAAAGTAGGTCAATACCCAAATCAACAACATGCCACCGATTGCGAATACAAGCCAGCTCACTTCGATGTTCGCCATGCTCTTCATGGTGTCTGCAGCGAAGTATGAGAAGCCACCGATCAGGGTGCCCTCAAAAAGTACGTAGCCGAGTGCAGCAAGCAGACCTGCAGCCATACCCCACACCTGGCCAAGGCCATGTGAGATAAAGCCGTAGAACGCACCAGTTGTGGTGACGTGCTTGGACATTGCGGCAAAACCAATGGTGAAAATCGTCAGAACGATTGTTGCGAACAAGAAACCACCAGGTACACCAATTCCGTTGCCATAGCCCAAGCCAACAGGCGCGTTGAAGCTCATAGCTGTAATTGGCGCTGCGTTAGCAATCGCCATGAATAGAACCGATACCAAGCCGATAGCGCCCTTGCGGAGGCCAGCGTCCTTTACTTGGTGATCGCCTGGGAACGCTGTTGGCGTTCCACTGTCATTTGTCGACATTCGTTCGACCCTTTCGTTAGCGCGTGGAGGCCGGGCGGCCTCTACGTTTCCCACAGGCACCGGGCGGTGAGGTGGGTCACACGTTTGGCTAGCAGACTGTCAGAAGAAAAGACCATTGGCAACGACTTTAGGCATGTTTCAGGTTGTTTTTTGGTTTCGATTCGATTACTTGGAAGTTACGCCACCGTAGATAGTTGGCTGAAAATAGGCTTTTATTCGGATTTCCCTTGATATTTAGGGGATTTTTCGACTAAACCAAAACTTAACCAAAAGTTTT
>CANGDT010000018.1 GCA_947452755.1 Actinomycetota bacterium | reverse complement strand
TGTGTCAGTCATCATGCCTCTTTGCACGTACCGGGGGTTAAGAATTTCAGCGTAGTGGACAGATAGACCCTAACGGATACCTACCTGGCTAAGGTGACGCGCGCCACACCAGTTAAGGAATTGTTCACCGAATCCATCCCCTGGACCCCCGACATGGCGATAAGTTCAGAGGTAGTCAAAAGTGGGCAAATCCCACATTGTTCGAATTCGCGTTCGAATTCACTCGGAGTGAGAACACCGAATGAAAACACAGCACGACACACAGGTAATTGGCACAAAGGAGTCCACATGCCATCGGCAAGTTTCCCCCTATCTATTGATGCGCTTCGCAAGGACATAGAAGACGGGCGAATCGACACGGTCATTGTTGCCGTCACCGATATGCAAGGTCGTTTGATGGGTAAGCGCCTCCATGCGGATTACTTCCTTTCTGACGTACTAGCCAACGGAACCGAAGGTTGCAACTACTTATTGGCTGTCGATGTCGACATGAATACAGTCCAGGGCTACGACATCTCATCATGGGATACCGGCTACGGCGATATGGTCATGAATGTTGATCTCAGCACGATGCGCTATGCCAACTGGCATGAGGCCACTGCTCTGGTCTTGGCTGACCTGACTGACCACCACCACGAACCAATCTCTGTGTCACCGCGTCAGATTCTGAAGCGCCAGCTCGACATCCTGAAGGACATGGGCATGATTGCCCTTGTTGGTACTGAGCTTGAATTTATTTTGTTCAACGACACATACGAAGATGCGTGGAACAGCCGTTACAACGATCTGACTCCAGCAAACCAGTACAACGTTGACTACAGCATCATCGGCACCTCGCGCGTGGAACCACTGCTGCGTCGTATTCGTAACGAGATGACCACTTCGGGTTTGGTTGTTGAATCTGTTAAGGGCGAATGTAACTTGGGTCAGCATGAAATTGCGTTCAAGTATGCTGACGCGTTGACCACATGTGACAATCACGTTGTCTATAAGACTGCTGCTAAAGAAATGGCTGCTCAGGACGGTTACGCACTGACATTCATGGCGAAGTTCAATGAGCGTGAAGGCAACTCGTGCCACATTCACTTGTCGTTCCGCGGCACGGATGGCTCTATGGTCCTTGCAAATGACAGCGATCCAGAAGGTCTCAGCGAACTTGGTAAGCACTTTATTGCTGGACAACTTGAGCACATGCGTGAACTGAGTTTGATGTATGCGCCGACCATCAACAGTTACAAGCGCTACCAACCAGGAAGCTTTGCACCAACAGCTATCAAGTGGGGCCGCGATAACCGCACCTGCTCTTATCGCCTTGTAGGCCACGGCCCAGGCCTTCGCGTCGAAAACCGCGTACCAGGCGGCGATGTCAATCCATACATTGCTGTTGCAGGCATGATCGCTGCGGGTATCGATGGCATTAACCGCAAACTTGCCCTGGAACCACGATTCGATGGAAATGCCTACGCACTTGAGGTCGATCGCGTTCCTCATACCCTGCAGATGGCTCGTGACCTGTGGGCTAACTCATCGTGGGCCAAAGAAACGTTTGGCGAGTACATGCATACGCATTACTTGCATGCGGCCGACATTGAACTGGAACAGTTCAACCGGACTATTACTGATTGGGAACGTGTACGCGGTTTCGAACGGTACTAAGAATTGCCTCAACGTCAAAAAATTAGTAACTATGGGTGGCGAAAGCCGCCCATAGTCGTTTTCCGGTGTTGTTCGTTTCGCTTCCCCACGCCAGCGCGACCGCTTCAATAATTCCAAGTCCACGTCCACTGTCCGCGTCAACGTCTACGTCAACGTCGGAAAGTTCAGGAACATCCGGGTGGACATCATCAACAACAAGTCGAAAAGCTCGTTCCCACAATTCAAGTGTGACCGTCACGGTACTGGCCGCATGTACAACTGAATTCGTGACGAGTTCACTAACGACAAGAACCGCATCCTCAGCCGCAGCGAAAGTATGTGGCGCCAAACTCTCAGCAACTGAGTGACGCGCAGCCCGTACTGACGTTGATACTGCTGGGAACTGCCAGGTGCCCAGAATTCTTAGGTACTCGCCACATAATTCACTCAACGCCTCTGGGGTCGATGGTTGCTGTGGCACGTCTCTAGTATTCCCGATGAATCCGCTGCCAAACATGTGGATTCGGTTATCCACCGAAATTATTCGGCCATGCCTTTGTTGCGACGACCGACTGCTTTAGCAGTTTCGCGCTTGGCATCTTTTTCGGCAATCGCCTGACGCTTGTCGTAGTTCTTTCGACCACGAGCCAATGCAATTTCTACTTTTGCTTTACCGTCGTTGAAGTAAAGGCTTAATGGAATTAGGGTCAAGCCACTTTCCTTGAGCTTGCCCGAAATCTTGCTTATCTCTTGGCGGTTCAATAACAACTTTCGCGCACGCAACGGATCATGGTTTGTCCATGATGCTTCGTTGTATTCCGGGATGTTAACGCCACGCATCCAAATTTCGTTACCCTCTACGAACGCATAGCCATCTACCAAACTTGCACGGCCGGCACGCAGTGACTTCACTTCTGTGCCGACAAGAACCATTCCGGCTTCAAAAACATCTTCAATCGCATAGTCATGCCGAGCCTTGCGGTTCTGAGCGATGAGTTTACGACCGCTCTCTTTAACCACTGGACTCACAAACCTCGCGTAGGGGCGCAAGCGACAACCGACTTGCTTCGGCCAAACCAGCCCATTGGGTCATAGTTTGTTCCATTCACATGGACTTCAAAGTGTAAATGAGGTCCAGTGGAATAGCCAGTAGAGCCAACAAAACCAATAACTTGACCGTCTAGAACCGTTGCGCCTTTGACGATACCGCCCGCCCTTGAGGATTGATGGGCGTACATTGTCACAAGTCCGTCGCCGTGATCCACCATAGTGACATTGCCGTATGCGGCACTCCAGCCGACGTACAAGACGATGCCGACCCCGGCTGAATGGATTCCAGTTCCACTTGGTGCAGCAATATCTTGACCAGTGTGACAACCTTTTTGCCCGGTGTACGGATTGGTACGCGGACCAACTCCGCCGCCAGCGGCGTAACCAGGAAGTGGCCAAGATAACGGTCCTGTTGCCTGCGGATCGCCGTTACCGTGAGAACCTGAACCTGAGATTTGTGTCAGACGGATTTGTTCGGCGCGCAGTTTGTTGTATTTTTTGCGCGACTCAGCTTTGTAGTCTTCAGCCACCTTTAGCGCAGAGGCACGTTGCGCGACCAAACGATTCACTGACGCTTTCGCTGCATAAGCAACCCGTCGAGCTTCGGTTGCGACAGCCAATGTTTGGGCGGCTTGGTCAGTAAGCCCCTTCATCTTGGCCTTCTCGTCTGCCGCAGACTTTAGGTCCACTTTCAATTGCGCCTTTGCAGCCACCAGTTTGCGCAGGCTAGCCGATGTGGCCTGCGATACCGCTTTAATGGTTTCAAGTCGCGATGTTAAGTCAGACGGTGACTTCGACTCAAGAATTATCTCAAGTTGTGACGTTTGTCCTTGCTGATAAATAGACCGTGCAAATTCATTAACCTTTGTTTGTAGGTCGAGAATTTGCGCTTGCTTTATTGAAATCTTTTTTTGCACCGCTTTAAGCTTGGCAATCGATGCGTCGAGGTTTCCCTTCGCGCGATAGTACTTACCCTCAGCCACTTGCATCTTGCCGTCGGCCGTTGCAAACTTTGCGCGTGCTGCCGGAAGCTTCTTCTCAGCATCAGCAAGTGACGCTTGTGCATCGGTGACTGCCTTCGAGGCCTTCATCAGATCATCAGCTGCAACCTGAACTTGGTGGTTAAGGCTGTCGGCCAATACTGGGCTCACGACGCCACCAAAAATTAGAATTCCCGCCAAACCTAGACGAAGGGAATGCCGAGGCAAACGCAACATGGCAAACTCCTTACTTTTCAGCGGTTCTTTCATGGTAACTGACACTTAAAGGTGCCCTTTGGTTGTCGGTTGTCGTGTCGCTTGAGTTTCTACCCAAATGAGAGGCAACTAACCCCGTAAGTAGCGACGTAATGTAAATGACGCTGCCAAAACAGTGGTGCCTACGCCGGCGGCGAACAACCAAGGCAGTACAGCTAGCACGTCATCCCACGTGACAAATGCGATGTACGACATGCTCGGAGCAAGTCGTTGATCAATCACGTATTGCTTCAAGCCCAACATGATTCCTGCAGCTACACCAGCGCCAAGTACGGCGGCCGTTACGGCTTCAAGAATGAATGGAAGTCGAATGGACATATTGCTCGCACCGACAGAACGCATGATTGATGTTTCACGTCGACGCGCATAAGCCGCAATGCGTACGGTGTTCATGACCAGCAGTACGGTCACAAACAACATCGCAATGGCAATGCCTAACGCAACTGTTTGCATGCCATGCAAAATCGTGAAAAAGCGTTGAAGTAGCTTGCGTTGATCTTGAACAGTTTCGACACCCGGCATTGTGGAAACGACGGACGAAATAGTTTCAAAATGGTTTGGATCATCAAGCTTCACTCTGAAGGATTCAGGTAATGCATACGGGCTAACGTTGGCGATAATCGGCGAACCCTTGAATTGCACCTTGAAACGTTCATAGGCTTGAGCGGACGCTTCGTAATACCAAGACTGCACTGTTGGTGTTAAACCTTGAATAGCTGCTTGAATTGCGGCGCGCTGTTCGTCGGAGACTGTGCCGGTACAAGTTACTGCAGTGGAGTTCGGGCCACATAAGAAAATTGACACTTCAATTTTGTCGTACCAGTAACCCTTCATGCGCTCGACTTGAGTGCGCATGAGAAGTGCGGTTCCAAAAAGTGTCAGCGACACAGCAACGGACACCACCAAGGCAATGGTCATCGTGAGGTTACGGCGCAGTCCCGTGCCCAATTCTTTAGCAATGAATGAAGGACGCATTACTGGGCCATCTCGCCATAAATACCACGCTCTTGATCACGAACAATGTGTCCGCGGTCAAGCTGGACAATGCGTTTACGCATCTGGTCGACGATTGCAACATCGTGCGTTGCCATCACAATTGTTGTGCCAGTGCGATTAATGCGATCAAGAAGTTTCATGATGCCAACACTTGTGGCTGGGTCAAGGTTTCCTGTGGGTTCATCGGCCAACAGAAGTTTGGGATTGTTCACGAATGCTCGTCCGACTGCTACGCGTTGTTGTTCACCGCCAGAAAGTTCGGTAGGTAGGCGCTTCTCTTTGCCGGCTAACCCGACAAGGTCTAGCACCTCAGGAACACGTTCGCGAATTTCTTTGCGCGATTTACCGATGACTTCCATTCCAAATGCCACATTGTCAAAAACGCTTTTTGTTGGCAGCAAGCGGAAGTCTTGAAAGATGATTCCCATGTTGCGTCGAAATGCTGGAACTTTTCGATTTCGAAGTTTTCCTACGTTGATCCCATCAACTTCGATTGAGCCTTCGGTTGCCTTTTCTTCTTTTACCATAAGTCGCAAAAGTGAAGACTTACCTGAGCCGGATGAGCCAACGAGGAAAACAAACTCACCTTGATTAATTGTCAGGTTAATGTCGTTGAGCGCCGGCCGATTTGAGTGCTTATACTCCTTGGAGACATGGTCGAAGATAATCACGACGTTCTCCTTTGGCACATACAAGACGGGCACATACAACTCAACCTTTGAAAAGGCGGTGTTTTTAGCCTAAGTCGCGCTGCTACGTATAAGTGGTTTGGCGCGCCGACTTTGCAAAACCTGAACAAAGTCACAAATTTAAAGTTAGTTTGCGCTCTCGCGACGCCAGCGAATTCCAGCTTCTATGAAAGCGTCGATTTCGCCATCAAGAACTGCAGAAGTGTTTCCAGTTTCAACCTCAGTGCGGATGTCTTTAACCATTTGGTACGGGTGCAATACATAAGAACGCATCTGATTACCCCACGACCCAGCAGTATCGCCCTTGAGCGCGTTGATCTTGTCTTGTTCCTCGCGTCGAGTCTTGTCAAGAAGTTTCGCTTGGAGAACTGCCATAGCTGATGCTTTGTTTTGGAGTTGGGATCGTTCGTTTTGGCATGACACCACAATGCCGGATGGAATGTGCGTGATGCGAACTGCCGAGTCTGTTGTGTTAACTCCTTGTCCGCCTGGGCCTGAGGAGCGGTACACATCAATTCGCAGATCGTCATCTGGGATGTCGAGCGAATCTGTTTGTTCAACAACTGGAATAACTTCGACTTCAGCAAATGATGTTTGTCGGCGGCTTTGATTATCAAATGGCGAAATTCGTACGAGTCGGTGAGTTCCCTGCTCGACTGACAAAGTGCCATAGGCAAATGGTGCTTTCACAGCAAATGTTGCAGATTTAATTCCCGCTTCTTCCGCGTATGACGTGTCGTAAATTTCAGTTGGCCAGTTATGGCGTTCGCAGTAACGCAAGTACATGCGAAGGAGCATCTCGGCCCAGTCAGCTGCATCGACTCCACCTGCACCTGAACGAATTGTTATGAGTGCTTCACGGTGGTCGTATTCGCCCGACAACAGCGTGCGCACTTCGAGTTCCCCGATTGCCTTTTCTAAGTCGTTGAGTTCTGCTTGGGCTTCTTCCAGGATGCTTGCATCGCTTTCGGCTTCGCCCATTTCGTGAAGTACAGCTACGTCATCGACTCGGATACGCATACTGCGAATGCGGCCAAGGTCGGCTTGCAGGATTGAGAGTTTGCTAGTTACTCGCTGCGCATTTGCTTGGTCATTCCACAGGTCAGGCGCCGATGCGAGAATCTCGAGCTCGGCAATCTCTTTTTCCATGTCCGCAACATTGAGAACTTTTTCGATGCTAGACAGGGTGGCATCTATCGCTGAAAGATCAACTGCAAAATCACCGGTAGCCACGAGACATAAGATTACCGTTCATTGACGAGCGTTAGATCACCTGACGCCCCTCGAGGCACTTCAACGGATTCAACGAAGTTGGTAGCGTGCCTGAGCCTTCGCGGTCATGGATCCGACGGTTATGGGCAACAAATAGCCGAATGGTAGACGTGGCTCAGCAACAATTGTGATTGTCACCGAATTCCCAACCACCCTCACGCTAGTTACCCTGACATTCGCTGCGGTCTGCGAAGCTCCATGGGCCGCCACATACTTATGTGCCCGGCTAGTGGCTGATGCAGAGTTGAGTGTCAATCCCGCTGTCACACCTTTTCGATATATAGCGTCGCTATCAACGGATTGAACCGCAGCAAGCGCCGCACCGTCTGCAATGCGATTGATTGTGGACCGAGCAATCCACAATGTCGAAATGTCTGACACAACAGTGACAAACATGAGACAGGCGATTATCAGTCCGATTCCCAAAGTAAGTACAGATCCGTCATCACTTTCAAGGGTTGGGCTACTTACGAATTTCATCAACTGTCTCCGTGTGCGTTGCCGAGACTGTAAACACATGACGTGGTACAAACCCGAAAGCTGGTGTTGATACCTGTGAAGATACCGAAATTGATACTTCTTGACTTGCTGTTAAACAAGGAGTTGCTGAGCACTTCACACCGATCCGCAGTCCCGTCCTGGGCAGGTGCGCATCGGTAATTACTGCGGTGACTGCACTTCTTGCATGTACTCGGGCCACTGCATCACTACTCGAGACCACAAACGCGCGAGCAGCAAGTTGGCTCGCATTTTGAATTGCGAGATTGGACTTGGTGACGATTGCTACAGATTGCGCAAAGTAGATGAGCGGCAAAAGTAGCACAATGACTACCGCAATAAATTCCACAAAGACATGTCCATCCTCCGGGGCATACGCACCTCGCCATGAATTCGCTGTACTCACAGTGCACCTTCATCTATCGAACGCACACTGGCATTTAACATCACAGACTTCGCTAACCAGGCGATCCGATAGTTTTCCGAAATGGTTGTCTGCACATAGTGCACTCCACCATTTGTTACACGTTGAATCTTTATGGTGGCTCGTGCACGAGTGACCGTGGATGAACCAAGTTTCGCCCGCGCAGCACTCACACCATGAGAAGGCGTTCCATTGAAAACACTGGCAACTCTCGAGGCATCGTGGGCTATTGCAGCCAGAGCTGCTTGCTCACGTGTGATTGCCACTAACTGCAGCACCGCAATAAAGACTGCAACAACCAATGGTGCCACCATCGCAAAGCCAAGCGTGGCATTACCATCTACAGCGCGAAGTACCTTACGGAGTTGACACAGAATGAAGCGCATTGTTGAGCACCGAAGTCAGTTGTCCGTCAGCCACCGACCACAGCCCAACGACTAGACCTGCGGTCATTACTGTCACGAGCACCCATCCCGGTACATCACCTCGTTCGCTTGCCAGGCGAGTTGAGCATTGATGCACCAGACGTTGAATGAAGCCTCGATCATCGTCGGAGCCGTTTACATATTTTTTCATTGACATTCCTTTCCTAACCCGTCTGCACTGTGCATTCAAGGTCACATGCCTTGCAGTGCAATGAAACCTGGATACAAAGCAACTGCAACAATCATGGGCAATATGAAGAAGACAACTGGAAACATCATGGCGGTTTCCTTCTTCCCTGCCATTACTAATAATTCGCGAAGGCGGGCTGCACGCGCATCACTGGCCTGGGCTCGAAGAATTTCAGCAAGTGGAGTTCCGCGTTCAATGGCAATCACAATCGCCTTAAGCGACCGGGTGATGTGCGGGCTGTTCATGCGGTTACCTAACGCGGCGAAAGCATCAACCAAACTCACGCCCATCGAAATATCAGCTAAGGCGATTCGAAGTTCTTCCACGAGCGGTCCTGAACATGTCTGCGCTACTCGATGAACAGACCCGAGCATGGGTTCACCTGCAGACACGGAAAATGCTAATAGTTCAAGCACCGTCGGCAACGAAGCTTCCGCAGCAATACGCCGATGGCTCACTGCACGCACGAGCCGCCACTTTGCGAACCATATCCCGGCAAGACCTGCGCCAACGGAAAGCACAAATCCCGTGGGCATCGTGACGGGTTTATGCCCCAGTGCACGCAGGCATAGCCAACCAGCAACCAGCAACTCTGCGCAGGCGGCATTGTTCAATTGCTCGCGCCTAAAGGTTGTCAACAACTCTGATTTACCGGACTGCAACAGCCACTGCGTTACATCGCGGTCTGAACCTGCCAAAGACTTCGGATGTTCCTGGAGCACATGCTTGATTCGATAACCGATGCGCTTTGCAATTGTTGGCGTTGGGAACTCTAAGACTGAAACGTATCGGGCGATGTCCAACCAAAGCGGCACACGTGGATGAGCCACTACTGTCACCAATAAGTACATGCCGACTGCGCACAGCGTTCCAACAACAAGTTCGGCCATCATGATGTCAGCACCCGAGGTTCCTCAGGTAGACGACTAATCGTCCACATCGTGAAGTAAGCCAACACTGATACGAATGCGCACAGCACAAGAATTCGAATTCCGCCTGTGGAGAGGTAGACCCGTGCAGTGTCGCCTCGTGCAGACAGAACTAGCGCAGTCACCCACGGAGCGGCGACTGCGAGACGCGCACCATTAACTGTCCAACTTTGCCGAGCTGTGATTTCACTTCGAGTGTTGAGATCTTCACGGAGGACTTCCGATAACCCGCGCAAAACCACACCGAGATCTGCGCCACCAACAGAATGCGCTATGTGGAGTGCCGAAACGAATTTATCCGCGCTTGCTTGATTGCAGTGCCGTGCGATTCCGTTAAGGGAAGAAACCAAATCACCGGTGACACGATAGCTACGAACGCAATCTGCAAAGGCCGATTTAAGTTCCGCTGGTCCGTTCAATGAAAGCTGTTCGATTGCTTGAGGTAACGACATTCCAGCTCTTACCGCAGATGCTAAGTCATCAACAACTTCGGGCCAGATAGTTAATGGAACAGTATGAGGCTTGCGCAGCGTGCGACTCGTTCGAACTCGAGGCTGCTGGCTAGTTGAAAATGCAGACACTACGAGGAGAATTCCACAGGCGAAGGAAAGGCCAACGAAGAGAGTCATCGGGTCCTCATAAGTTCATTGCGTACGTCATAGCCAACGGAACTTAGGCCTGAAGACATTTCGGGGTAGAAACCAGTTGCACATAATGCGCCATCGATGACTTCGAAAATCTTGATGGTTTCAACAACCGATCCCTCAAGACGTCCCGTCACAATGCTGATTTCTTGAACCTGTCGTCGACCATCTGGGTTCATGGCGGTGTGCACTATAAGGTCAACCACGGATGCAACAGTCGGTGTCACGAACTCACTGGACACATTGCTGCCGGCCAACATTGGCAGTAGACACATCTTGTTCAACGCCTGGCGGGCACCGTTGGCGTGAAGTGAGCACATACTCGGCATACCCGAATTCATGGCTATTAGTAAGTCGAGGCACTCTTCTTGCCGCACTTCACCAATTACCAATCGGTGTGGTCGCATACGTAACGCCTCTTTAATTAGGCGACGAAGTGGGATTTCACCAGTGCCATCAAGTCCGGCTTGTCGCGACTGCAGTGCTACCCAGTCGGGGCTTTCCAATCGAAGTTCAAATACTTCTTCACATGTGATGATTCGGTCATACGACGGTGCCGAATTGAGTAACGCATTCATGAGCGTGGTTTTCCCCGCCTGTGTCGCACCGGACACAACTATGTTCATCCCACATGTCACTGAAGCTGTCAGAAATTTTGCTGCCTGCGAAGTCAATGTCCCCACGACAACGAGGTCATTCAACGACTTAGTTTGAACAACGAATTTGCGAATATTCACAGACCAATGTGCGCGAGTAATGTCTGGTATCGCTACGTGCACGCGGGAACCATCCGGCAACGTCGCGTCTACGAACGGATTGGAGAGATCAACTCGTCGACCTGTCGACGCAAGCATTCGTTCAACGAGTGCACGCACTTCACTTTCAGTGATGACGACGCTGGTCAGCTCTGATTTTCCATTTCGAGCCACGAAGATGCGACCTGGTTCATTAATCCATATTTCTTCGACTTCGTTGTCATCAAAAAATTCCTGAAGTACCCCAAACCCGGAAACAGACTGAGCCACTTGTTCCCGTGCCAGTGCCGTAAAGGTGATGTCAGGCGCAATTGTCTTGTCGCTTACCGAATCTGCCAAGACGTCTTCGACCACGTGATGCAATTTTGCAAAATCGGTCACCGGGTCGATCCCAGTCGTGCGGATACGCGCACGGACCTCCGTTACTGCATTCGCAATTGCACCTGACACGTTTCCCCCTAATCCGAATCCCCCATTCGGTCAGGCAACAGTAAGCAGATGGCATTGAAAATTCACACCTATTGAACAAGGGTGTGGATAAGAGTATGGAAGTTTTCCACAAATATTGAGTCGCTATTGACCGCGCGTATTTCTAGAGTTATGCGCGAGCGCGGTTGGACCACCAGCTGCGCAAACCCGCAAGTACCGAGCCTGCAATGAAGAACAACGCAATGGCGTAGGCCGCAGATTTCACCGCTGGGATTGTTGCTGCGTAATAACCGGTCACAGTGAGGCAGAAACCCCAAGCAATTGCGCCAGTGAGGTTTGCCGATAAAAACTTGTAGTAATTCATACGTGCAATGCCCGCAATAGCTGGAATCAACACTCGAGCCCAAGGCATGAAGCGAGCAACAACCACTGCCCACCAGCCCAAGTTTTCGTAAAACCGTTCAGACTTCGCAATTGCCGACTGTAAGCGCGGACCACTGTGACGATCAAGGTATGGACGGCCGAAATGGCGTCCCAATACAAACCCAACCTGGTCTCCCAAAAAAGCGGCAATGCCAACACCGATAGCAAGCACCCAAATGTTCAAGCCAGAAGTTGTCGCGGCCAATAGACCTGCAGCGAAAATTAGCGTGTCACCAGTGATAAAAGGAATGAACGCACCAATAAAAAGACCAGTACCGGCAAAAACCAGACCCCACACGATGAAATAGAAAAGTCCAGGACCGAAATCGGTAAGCCAATTGGTGATCTGGCTATTAAGCGCAGAAGCAATCAGCTGGGAACCCACGCCACAACCTTACCGATGCTGAACGTTGAGAGCACAGTGTGGTTACGAAGCGCCTTGACCGACAAGAGTACGAATCGCCCGAAGCGCAACAGACAACGTGGCAAGGTCGGCTTGCTCGCTGAGAGCAATCTCATTGAGCGTCAACCGCGTACGGGCAACACCTTCAGCAAAGGTTGCTTCCCATTCGCTGATGCGTGAATCCACAGCAGCCGTCGCAGCCGTCGCTTTGGCAACACGCAAGGTGAGTCCAGCCAAAGCTGCGTACAAATCACTGCGCAGAGCACTTCGCGCATTAGCGGACCAACGATCATCGCGTGGCAGAGCACTGATGTGGGCCAGCAAACGGTCAACGTCATAACGTTCACTAAGTGCAAAGTACAACTCGACAACGTGATCAGGTTCCTCATTAACGCGCGAACCCACTTCAATCACATCAAGGAGAGAGAAGCGATCCAAGAGTGCAGCCACTGTACGTGCCACATCCTCAGGTGCGCCAGTCTTTACATACTCAGCAACATGACGTTCGAAGCGAACTTGCTCAGCACCGCGCAACAAGCTTGGAACGCGATCTGCAATACGGGAAACCGAAGGAGCAAATTTTTCAATTTCCGCCAGCACATCCAGGCGACCACCACGTGATTGCAGGAACCACCGGGTTGCCCTATCCAGAAGTCGTCGCGACTCTAAATAAAGTTCCGTTTGGCAATCCGTTGACACGGTGCCATCAAGTTCTTCAATTCGATTCCACAGGGCATTGAAGTTGAACACGTCGCGTGACACAACATAGGCGCGCATGATTTCCGAAGAACCTGCACCACTTTCCTCAACGGCACGGGCTACGAAAGAAATACCGCCACGGTTGACCATCTCGTTAACCAACACGGTGGAAATGATGTCACTGCGTAATGGATGCGAATCCATAACTTCCCCATAGCCCGCATGCAGCGCACTTGGGAAGTAATTTGTCATGATTGGTTTGCACCATGACTCGTTTACCAGGCCACCGTCGCCACCATCAGCACTCAAATCGATTTTCACATACGCCATTAAAACGGCAAGTTCAGGCGAAGTGAGTCCTTGACCTTGGGCATGAAGGTGATCGATTGCCGAGTCTGTCGGCAAGTACTCCACCGTGCGGTTAAGCAGGCCCTTAGTCTCTAGGTTTAGCATCACACGTTGATGCACACGCAACATTGACGACGCATGGAATCGAGTCTGCTCAAGCACAAGGTTCTGTTCATAGTTATCCCGTAAGACGAGTTGACCCACCTCATCAGTCATGGACGTCAACAAATCATGGCGAGACTCTGGAGCCAACTTGCCTTGCGCGATTGCCTGATCGAGAAGAATCTTGATATTGACCTCGTGATCGGAAGTATCCACACCTGCCGAGTTATCAATCGCATCAGTATTGATGCTCACCCCGGAATGCGCAGCCTCGATACGACCCAGCTGGGTAAATCCAAGGTTTCCGCCTTCGCCGACAACTCGGACGCGCAACTCATTGCCATTAATGCGTAGTGAATCGTTTGCCTTGTCCCCTACCTGTGCATGCGTTTCACTTGATGACTTCACATAAGTGCCGATGCCACCGTTCCACAGCAAATCGACCGGCGCTTTAAGGATGTACGACAGCAATTCAGCAGGCGGCAAACTGTCAACGTCTGTGGCAATGCCGAGCGATTCCTTCACTTCAGGCGTGAGGTCGATTGACTTCGCCGCTCTCGGGAAAATTCCGCCTCCCTTGCTGATCAGCTTTGTTGAATAGTCTTCCCACGAAGAGCGTGGCAAGTTAAACAAGCGCTGACGTTCAACAAACGATTTTGCCGAATCAGGATTTGGATCAAGGAAAATGTGGCGGTGATCAAACGCAGCAATCAAACGAATGTGTTCGGACAGCAACATGCCATTTCCAAATACGTCGCCACTCATGTCGCCAACACCAACGACGGTGAAATCCTGGGTTTGAGTATTCACACCAATTTCAAGGAAGTGACGTTTAACCGATTCCCAAGCACCTCGAGCAGTGATACCCATGACCTTGTGGTCATAGCCAATTGAGCCACCAGAGGCGAATGCGTCTCCGAGCCAGAAGCCGCGATCAAGTGCAATCTGGTTTGCAATGTCTGAAAATGTAGCCGTTCCCTTGTCGGCAGCAACAACCAAATAGGGATCATCACTGTCATGCCGAACAACGCGTTCTGGCGGAACAACACTTCCAGCAACAAGATTGTCAGTGACATCAAGCAAGGCACCGATGAAAGCCTGGTAGCAAGCAATACCCTCGGCAAGCCACGCATCTCGGTTTGTGGGTTCAGGCCCACGCTTCATAACGAAGCCGCCCTTGGCGCCCGAAGGCACAATCACCGAGTTCTTGACCATCTGAGCTTTCACGAGTCCCAAGATTTCCGTGCGGAAATCTTCAAGTCGGTCGGACCAGCGCAAACCACCGCGCGCAATCGATGCGAAACGCAGATGGACGCCTTCAACACGTGGCGAGAACACCCAGATTTCAAACTTTGGCAGCGGCAATGGCAGGTCGGGAACTTGCGATGGGTCCATCTTGAACGCCATAACAGCACCGTAATTTCCGTGAGCATCAATTTGGTACACGTTCGTACGAAGCGTTGCATTCACGAGGGCGACACTTGAGCGCATAATGCGGTCATGGTCGAGGCTTGCAACTGCATCGAGACCCGTTTCAATTTTCGACATGATTGCGTTGCCCGCAGCCGATCGATCGGATTCGAAGTCAGGATCAAAACGGGTTGCAAACAACTGCAAGAGCAACTGGACGATGCCAACGTTGGCTAGCAACACCTGTTGCAGGTAGCCCTGCGAGAACGGCGTACCTGCCTGGCGCAAATAGGCCGCGTACGCGCGAATAACCCCAACATTCCGTGCACTCAATCCGCCGAAAAGGACCAGTGCATTGAAACCGTCGGAATCTACATCGCCATGCCATGCCGAAATGAATGCTTCACAGAATCGCTCGGCGAGTGTGTCTGCGTCAGGAACACGGGTGTCATCGAAAGATAAACCAAAGTCATAAATCCAAGCGACTTCTCGTCCAGGTCGACGAAGGTCATATGCGCGTTCATCTGTCACTTCAACGCCCATGTCGTGGAGCATCGGCAGAATTGATGACAACGTGATTGCATCACCAAGACGATAGATAGTGAAGCGACGTGTGCCATCTTCGGCAAGTGCTGGACGGTACATAGAAACGGCTATCTCGCCATCTGCGCAATTCTGCAAAGATTCAAGATGCTGCAGATGTGACACCGCGCCTACTGCAGGGACATCTTCCTTGAACGACTCAGGGAATGCATCCGTCCAGGTGCGAATCATACGAACGCCGTCTTCTTCACCAACTTGATCGATAACAGATTCGGCAAAGTCGTCTTCCCAGAAACGGGTCGCTTCCGCTAACCGCAGTTCCAATAGATCAGCATCGATTGTGGGAACTGTTTGACCGACCGGCATGCGGACAACGAAGTACAGCCTTGAAAGCACCGACTCCGACACTCGCGCAAGATGATCAATTGACGCGGCACCATAAGTCGAAATCAAAATATGTTCCATGCGTTCGCGCACTTCTGTGGTGTATCTGTCACGCGGGAAGTACACCAACGCAGACACATAGCGACCCAGTACCTCGGTGCGAGTAAACACACGAACCTGCCGGCGTTCTTGCAGACCCAGGACGCCACGAGCTACTGACTCAAGGTCACCTGCGGACATTTGGAAGAGTTCATCGCGCGGATATGTTTCGAGTAATTGCAATAGGTCTTTGCCACTGTGTGACTTGTGATCAAGTGCCATCGACCTTGTGACGTCATCCACTTTGCGAGAAATGACAGGAATGGTCGAGACCGGTTCGGTATATGCAGTTGCAGTGAACAGTCCGACAAAGCGATACTCGCCAATAACCTTTCCGCCTTCGACACGCATGATGCCTACATGGTCAAGGTAAGCAGAACGATGAACGGTCGATCGCACATCAGCCTTGGTGATTAATAGCAGTGAGCCCGTTCGCTCAAACTCAGCAACTGCTGAGGCTAGGTGATTCGTAGCTAAATCTTTTAATTCACCCCGAAGTACGCCAAGACCAGTTCCCTGCTTGGGACTAACAGCCGCGGACTTACCTCGATCTACTTCATACTCAGAAAAGCCAACAAATGTGAAGTGATCGTCGTTCAACCATTCCAAGAACGTTATTGCTTCAATACATGCGTCATCATTAAGTTCAGGTGTGCTTTGTAAATAGCGCGTAACCTCGGAAATCTGGTCGCGCATAGACGTCCAGTCGGTGACAGAGTTACGCACGTCTTGCAAAACTGCCTGGAGTGTCTTCTCAATATCACGAAGCTCGTTGGCATCGGTCTCGCGATCAATTTCCACACAAATCCACGATTCAGTAATCGTGCCAGCGTCACTTGTGCGCTCGCTATCAGCAGCATCAATAATTTCAACTAATTCGCCTGCACCGTTTCGACGCACTATGAAACGTGGATGCATCACCAAGTGAATCGCTCGACCTTGTTGAGTCAATGCAGTGGTCACCGAATCGACAAGAAATGGCATGTCATCGGTCACTACCTGGACAACAGTGTGCGAGGACTGCCATTCGTCAGTTTCAATACTGGGGGCGACTGCCGAAACCCGAGCTGAACCAATCATGCGGTTGCGGGCGAGTTGTGCATGGGCTTGAATCATTCCGGAAACGTCACGGACGTTTCGACCTACAAGGTCCTCAGGAGCAACAAGGTCGAAATAGCGCTCGACTGCGGGCTGTAAGTCCGGGGAGACACTCTCGGATACGCGATTAATAAGCTCCGTGCGGGCATCGTCTAAACGACGAGGGCCACGTGGTGTCACTTCGGACACGGTCATGCCTCCTGGTCGGCGCACACCTCGTTGTGTGTTCCATGAATGAGCCTACCAATTCATTTCGAGTGTCCGTGAAAGCCGCCGACTCGGGCATGATTGAGGGGTGACCACACCCTTATCCGCTCAACTTGAATTCCCTGCCGATGCCCAGCGGGTCTTCAACATGCTGACGAGTGAGTCTTACCTATTGGCAAAAGGCGATGGCGCACTGGCCGCGTCCCACAGCGTGACGACAGATGCCAACTCGGCCACAGTAATCATTACCCGAACTTTGCCTTCGGACTTTCCAGACTTAGTTCGACAATTTGTGGGTGAGACAGTAACTGTCGTTGAAACTCAAGTCTGGTCACTGACGGATGCCGACGCCGAGCGTCACGGGACCATGAGCATTGAAATTAGCGGAGCGCCTGTCACGATGAAAGCGACAACTGTTATCCGAAAAACTGCAACGGGTGCGGCTGTCGTCATTAATGGTCAGATTAAAGTAGCTGTGCCCCTCATCGGAGGTCGAGTAGAAACACACGTACTTGAACATCTTGCCGATGTGATAGCCGAAGAACAACACATTGGCGTCCAGTGGCTCGCTGAGAATCCGCGCAAATAATTTATGACGACTAACACCAACATCGAGTGGCTCACCTCACCGGATGGACAGAGCGCAATTGCATCTGCCGCGAAGTACACAGATCCACTTCAATCTGTGAGTGCGCTTCGTAAAGAATTCAGCAACGTCGATCCATACTTGCTCAGTCAGGCCCAAACGCAAGCTCGATTGCAACGCTCACTGAATGCCCGATGGGGTATACCCCTCGATGATTTCTTGTTAACAGATTCTGGAATTGAACAAGCAACACGCCCTTCGGTTTCGCAGTACCGCGCAGAACTAGTCACCCAGAGATACGGGCCTGGGCAACGAATACTGGATCTCACATGCGGGCTGGGGTTCGATGCGTTGGCCTTTGCTCATGCTGGCCACAAGGTGACTGCAATTGAAATAGATGAGACCACAGCAAAGATGGCGCGGTACAACCTTCGTCATACAGATGCGGTTGTACTGACAGGTGACTGCACATTACTTGCATTACCTGAATGCGATCTTGTTTTTGTTGATCCGGCACGTCGTAGTGGCTCCGATGTGCGCAAGCTTGATGGATCCAGCCCGAGGATTTTTGATGCGAATCAGTGGTCCCCGTCGTGGGACTTTGTGCGACGCCTAGCCGAAAAAACCAAGGTGCTGGCAAAGGTCGCTCCTGGGGTTACCGATGACACCATCGGTACGTGGTCAGCAGAATGGATCAGTGAGAGCGGCGACCTAGTCGAAGCGCTGCTCAGCTCAGATCAATCGCATTGTCGGCTAGCCACGCTCATTAACGGCGAGCAACGCGAAACGTTCGTAGGCGGAACGCAGTCACCCACCGCTGCCCTCGGACGATGGCTCATCACACCTGACTTGGCTCTCATGAGAGCTCAGGCACTCGATGCCATTGTCGATATCGCCACGGCGGGGTTAGTCAATGAACACATAGCCTGGCTAACATCGTCTGATGCATCAGCGATAAGCGACTTGCTCGCTCATCAACCACGGATCGGTTCTATTTTTGAAATTCTCAATACCGCTCAATACAACGAGAAGCTACTGAAGGCTCAGATTGCCGACATGCCTTCATCAGCGCTCACAATCATGACGCGCGGAGTCAACGTGGACGTCGAAAGTTTGCGTAAAAAGATATTTAAGAAGGCAACGCCTGGCGCAGAAGAACTTGTTCTCGCAATTTTCCGTGAAGATCAGGGACCTGTTGCTTTACTTACCCGACGAATCACGCAAAGCAGCCAAGTCAACATCTAGTTGCTGAATGGCTTCCGGACCGAGCCCACAGCAACCGCCGATTAGCTGAGTCCCTTGCCCGACCCACTCGTTAACGGCAATGGCTGGCAATGTTGCTAGACCTGCACCAATCCAACTGCGATTTTCGCCATCCCATACACGGCCTGCATTCGGATACACAACCAACGGCAACGATGTTGCGGCGCTGAGAATCGATACCAATGATGTGACGAACTCGGGCTTTGTGCAGTTAACACCAATGGCCACGACATTCGGTGAATCGGCGACGAGACTTGCAAGTTCATCAATCAGTTGACCGGCACAACATGTTTCGCTGGTGTCAGCGCTCATTGTGATCCATGCCGGGATGTGAGAGAAATCAGCTAGCGCCTCCAGAAGTGCGCGCACCTCGACCATGTCAGGAATAGTTTCGCAAGCAAACAAATCCGGATTTGCACTTGCCAATACTGCAAGGCGATCACGATGAAATGTCACTAAGTCGTCGTGGGCCACACCATAATTGCCGACATACTCTTGGCCACCACCAAGGACCGCACCATACGGACCAACACTTGCGGCAACCCACACTTTGTCATTGCCGTTCGCAGCTTCTTGATGAGCCAGTGCGATTGAAAGCCTCATCAAGTCATCAGCTTCGTCATTCGACAAACCTTGGGCGACGAAACCTACGCGGCTTGCCTGGTACGACGCGCTGATCAATACCCGTGCACCAGCATCAACGTAATCCCGATGTACCTCTGCAATCGCCTCAGGTGCGTCGCGAAGTAAACGCGCCGACCACAAACTGTCGGACAGATCATGTCCACGCTTTTCAAGTTCACCGGAGAGCCCACCGTCAATTGGCCATGGTCCTTCTGAAATCCATTCAGCAAAACTCTGAGTCATCGGACTACCACCTTTGAGATATTCATTGACGAATCTGTTCCAAAATCTAATTGTGAAGTCTCGCGACCCCGACGAACTAGTTCACTTCCCAGTGCCGCAACCATGGCACCGTTATCCGTGCATAGTTTGGGGCTCGGAATACGTAGCGTGATGTCGTGTTCGGCACATCGTTGTGTGGCAACTGCTCGAAGCCTACTGTTTGCTGCGACCCCACCGCCAATAACGAGCGTGCCCACACCTTGCGACAGGCACGCATCAATAGCTTTACGTAGCAATACATCAACAACTGCCTCTTGAAAAGACGCGGCGACATCGTTCACCATGACAGCATTGCCAGCTTTGGTTTCACGCTCAACCCATCGTGCAACAGCAGTTTTTAGACCAGAGAACGACACATCAAAACGATGTTTTTCCAAATCCTTTGCTGTCATTAAGCCGCGAGGAAAATCAATGGCCGTAGGGTCACCAAGCTGGGCTGCCGCATCAACATACGGTCCACCGGGGAAAGGCAAACCGAGAACTCGAGCGACTTTATCGAATGCCTCACCTGCTGCATCATCCATAGTCTGACCAAGTTGTACAACATCCTCAGTGACATCTGGAACTAACAACAACGATGAATGTCCGCCAGAAACGAGAAGCGCAATACTGGGTTGCTCGAGCAATCCATGTTCAAGCTGATCAACACAGACGTGAGCTGCCAGATGGTTGACGCCATAAATTGGTTTCCCTAAGCCGAGTGCGAGGGCTTTCGCACTTGCCACACCAACAAGAAGCGCTCCTGCAAGGCCCGGGCCCGCTGTCACAGCAAGCGCATCCACATCTTCTAGTCGAACACCTGCCGTGGCGCATGCACGCTCGATTGTGGGAATCATCGACTCAAGGTGTGCGCGGCTGGCTATTTCAGGTACGACTCCCCCATAGCGTGCATGAGAATCAACGCTGGAGGCGACCGCGTCAGCAAGCAGAGTTGTACCGCGGACTATACCTACGCCCGTCTCATCACAAGAGGTTTCAATTCCGAGTACTAGTGGCTCAGTCATTGCTCAACCTTTTACGCATTACCAGCGCATCAACTGCTGATCCGTAATAGCCTCTGCGGACTTCGATTTGTTCGAAGCCTGCCTTCACATACATTGCATGTGCTGACTGGTTATCACTTCGAACTTCGAGAAAAAGATTCCGCACATTATGTTCGCGTGCTGCAGACTCCATAACGTCGTAAAGCTGTTGCCCAATGCCCTGGCGTTGATTCATTGATGAAACAGCAATGGTGTTGATGTCACCTTCATTGCCAACAAACCGCAATGAGCCATAACCCACAATTTCATTCGCACTCACGGCGACCCACACATTGCGCGATTCCGGCACTTGCGCAAGCTCGGACCAAAACATTTCGGCTGTCCACGGATCATGTTCAAACAAATTCTGTTCAATGGCGACAACTGCGTCGATGTCCCACCACTGCATGGCGCGAAATGTCATGGCACTCGATTCGACCGTCATGACTTGTCACCGGGTACATCCATTACTGGCTGCAACGTACCTTTACGAGGTGCTGGTTCGACTGCATCCGGTGCTCGTAAATAGAGAGGTGCAACTGGAAGCGCTTCGGACACAAGGGCTCGATGTGCCAGAACTAAATCACTTACCTGCAGGTGTACATTCTGGCCAGCAATAACGTCAGGATAAATTTCCACACCGGGACCGATGAATTCGTACCCGACAAACTTCTCAGCAATCACAGCCGGAAAATCTACTGACGGACCAGCAATGCGCTTACCCGTCGAGTCGTATCTTGCCCAGTACAACTCTTTACGCCGCGCATTAGTAACTACAACGCATTCACGTTGCGCCGCATATCCAATTGCATCGAGTGAACACACACCGGTGACTGGAATCTTCCGAGCGAACGCAAATACTTCACCAGTTGCTATCCCAACGCGAAGCCCAGTGAATGGGCCAGGACCGACACCAACGATTACCTCGGTGATGTCATCCACCGAGATGCCACGCTCGCGCAGCGCACCTTCGATGTACCACGCAGTTAATTCCCCTTGCGCACCTGCTGCGTCAGCTTCAACGTTCAAAATATTTGATAGGTCGTCGTCAAGGATTGCTATAGAAATTGCCACACTGGTATCAATCGCCAAAATCATGACGCGCTCGTCTCAAACTGCGACAAGACGGGCGAGTTCCATCGCGCGCCAATACCTCGCATCGTCACAACACGAAGTCCAGATTCTGGGGCGATGTCGGTTCCCTCATCGCTTCGTTCAATGTCGATATGCAACTGATCAGAATTCAGAGCATCCGCAAATGGTGCTCCCCATTCCATAACGACAACTGCATTGTTATGGTCGTCGATGCCCAAAGTTTCCAGGTCATCGAGTCCGCTGAGCCGATATGCATCGACATGGACCAGTTCCGGTCCACCGATTGCACTTCGGTGTACGCGAGCAACAACAAATGTTGGGCTGGTGATTTGGCCTTCAACACTCAAACCTTCGCCGATACCTTGTACGAGTTTCGTTTTTCCAGCACCAAGCGGGCCATTCAGTACGAGAACATCGCCTGCGACTAGATGTGAACCTATGCGAACGCCGAGGGCATGCATGTCCTCTGGTGTAGCAATTGTCAGTTTCACAGCACTACCAAGGGGCATTAATAAATTCGCGAGCTACGCGCGGACCGATGCGAGTGATGATTTCATAACTGATTGTGTCTGCCGCTTCGGCCCAAAGTTCGACACTTGGTTCACCGCGTGCAGGATCGCCGAACAGCACAACTTCATCGCCAAGTGCCACATCGAGACCGCCAACATCAAGCACGAATTGATCCATACATACGCGGCCAGCAATCGTGCGGATTTCCCCGCCCACCAGCACGGGACCCTTATTAGTTGCGGCACGTGGAACGCCATCTGCGTAACCGGCCGGAATCAATGCCACCTGAGTATCAACGTCGGTGTAATACTGATGCGCATATGAAAGACCTGTACCAGCAGGCACATCCTTAAGCAACGCAATTGATGAACGCAGGGACATAACTGGCGTCAATTCATAATCATGTGCATCGCCAACTTCTCCACCAGGAGAAATTCCATAGATAGCTACACCTGGTCGCACCAGATTGAAATACGTGTGTGGCAAGCCTAAGGTTGCTGCTGAATTTGAAAGGTGCTTCACTTCTAACTCAAAGCCTGCAGCTTCGGTGAGATCAACAGCCTTCATGAAATTATCAATCTGCATTGCAATCGTGTTGTTCGAAGGCTGATCCGCATAAGCAAAGTGCGACATGATTCCGATGACGGTCACATGTCCCGCGACAGCGCGGATGTTCAGTTCACGAAGTAACTCCGGCAAGTCGGCCAACATGATTCCATTGCGGCCAAGGCCTGTATCAACTTTGATGTGGATACGTGCTGTGCGGTTCATCGATTCAGCTGCATCAGCTATTGATGATAACGAGGCAACAGAATTCACGGCCAGGTCAATATTTTTATCAATGCATTCGGCAAATTGGTCGTCTGCGGTGTAAAGCCAAGCAAGAATTGGTGCCTGAATGCCTGACGCACGAAGACTGAGCGCTTCCTGCAGTAGTGCAGTGGCCAACCATTGCGCACCACCCGCTATCGCAGCTCGTCCACTCTCAACGAGTCCATGTCCGTAACCGCCAGCTTTCACCACAGCCATCAACGCTGGCGAGCCAACGCGCGATTTAAGAACGGACACATTGCGAGCCAAGGCGCCAAGGTCAATGACGGCGCGAACATGTGGTGTAGTCACGGTTTATTCTCTCGTATTTGTGCTTTTGAATGTCACTGCGTGAGGGTTTAGAGATGTTCCGCGATGACGTACGCCATTGCCACAGGCCCATCGTGGCTGATGGATACGTGCCAATTGGTGACACCGCGCTCGTCGGCAACCGCTTGAACCGTTCCAGTCAGGGTGATTGTGGGAGCGCCACCATTGCTGACTTCGCAATCGTGAAAATGCATTCCTGCCGGTGCTCCTAGTGCCTTTGCCACAGCCTCTTTGACAGCAAATCGCCCAGCGAGGGACATTGTGGGAAGTTGATGGCCTTTGGCGCTGGTTTGTTCTGCGGCAGTAAAGAGCCGATCAAGGATTCCAGGGGTGCGTTCGAGGGTTTCGGCAAAGCGCTGGAGGTCGACTACATCGACACCAATTCCCACAATAGACATGACTTAACTGTGGCGGCGAGTCTGGAAAAACTCAAATCGTGCAAGCGGCAAATAAAGGGATTTTTATGATTTACGTTCATAATCTCAATTGTCACTTTGGAAACACCAGTCACAACCCTGTATCCTGAATGAGCCCTCGCGGTGCTGTTGAGAGGAAGCAACAGCAACGCAATTCCCACTCTTTAGTGAGGTCGGACCGTGAGACTGCGCACTACTGCAACAGCTACCGCCGCTGCCGTGGCATTAGTTGTTGTGCCACTTTCTAGTGCAGCGCAGGCAGACACCGTCAAGCCTGCAAAGAAACCGGCTCTGACTGCGAAAGCAGCTCCCGCCAAAAAAGTCCCGACCAAGAAAGTCCCAGCCAAGAAAGTCCCGACCAAAAAGACTGCCGCGAAGCCAAAAGTTGTGAACACGCCAACGCCCACTCCGACCGTCACGCCGACGCCAACGCCAACACCAACGCCAACACCGTATCTATTTCCGCAACCGACTGACATCGCACAGATCGCACCGGCACAACATGCATCGGCAGCCGCAGTTATCGAATTTGTGAAGACCCAACTAGGTAAGTCATACAAACTTGGTGGCGTTGGACCAACTACCTACGACTGCTCAGGTTTGATGCTCACCGCGTGGAAAAATGTGGGGGTTGAACTTCCGCGCACTTCTGGGCAGCAGTACCTTGCAACAATTCACATCAAACTTGAAGACATCAAACCTGGTGACCTTGTATTTTTCGGTAAAGCCGGGAATCAACACGTTGCGTTATACATGGGCGACAACAAAGTTCTGGACGCCGCAAGTACCGCCCGTGGCGTCACGTACAGCGATTTAAGTTGGTCGTGGTACACAAAGAATTTTGCTGGCGTGGGACGAATTCCTACGCCATAACTCTTATCGCTATTCGACAGTCACACTCTTTGCCAAGTTGCGGGGCTGATCAACGTCGTAGCCCTTTACAGTTGCCATCTCGCAAGAGAACATTTGCAATGGCACAGTTGATACAAGTGGCTGCAACAGCGCAGGGCACTTAGGCAAACGGATGATGTGGTCTGAGAATTCAACGATTGACTCGTCGCCTTCTTCAGCCAACACGATAGTCATTGCACCGCGAGCGCGTACTTCCTGAATGTTGGACACAATTTTGTCGTGTAGCTCGTCCTCAACTGGAGGAACTACTACAAATACTGGAATGCCCTCTTCGATCAATGCGATTGGACCATGCTTCAATTCACCTGCGGCGAAACCTTCAGCATGCATGTAGGCAAGTTCCTTAAGCTTCAAAGCACCTTCAAGGGCAACTGGGAAGCCCACGCTGCGACCCAGGAATAGAACCGACTGCTTGTCGATGAGCTTCTTAGCAATCGCATTGACTGCACCTGAGGTATCGAGCACCAAGTCGATCTTGCTTGGCATGCGACCCAGTTCCAGAGCAATCTCACCGGCTGCTTCCCCATAGCCAGTACCGCGCGTTTGAGCCAAATACATGGCAAAAAGGTAGCAAGCAACAATCTGGGTCAGGAATGCCTTCGTTGACGCAACCGCGATTTCTGGTCCAGCATGCGTATAAATAACAGCATCGCTTTCGCGTGGAATGGTCGACCCGTTGGAGTTGCAGATCGCCAATACCTTGGCACCCTGTTCGCGTGCGTAACGCATCGCCATTAACGTGTCCATAGTTTCGCCGGACTGTGAAATGGCAATTACCAAAGTTGTTGGGGTCAAGATTGGGTCACGGTAGCGAAACTCACTGGCCAACTCGACTTCACACGGAATGCGAGTCCAATGTTCAATTGCATACTTGGCAATCATTCCCGAGTGGTACGCCGTACCGCATGCAGTGATGATGATCTTGTCGATGTTCTTGATGTAATCCAGGTCAAGTGTTAAATCATCAAGTGTGACTCGACCTTCAAGATCAATGCGACCTAGCAACGTGTCAGCAACAGCCTTGGGTTGTTCAGCAATTTCTTTTAGCATGAACAGGTCATAGCCACCCTTTTCAGCCGCAGCCGCATCCCAAGTCACCTCGTATTCCTTGACTTCCACAGGATTGCCAAAGAAATCAGTCACCACAACTGCTTCAGGTGTCATTTCAACAACTTGGTCTTGACCCAGTTCAATTGCATTGCGAGTGTGTGAAATGAAGGCGGCAACATCAGATGCAAGGAAGTTTTCGCCAACACCGCGGCCCACTACGAGTGGCGAATTTCGACGGGCAGCGACAATCTTGTTTGGCGTGCTGGCGTGAACAACGACGAGAGTAAACGCTCCCGTGAGCTCCTGACAAACCGCGCGAAGCGCATCACCAAGATCTGGAGTCGAAATCATTTGTTGCGCCAACAGGTGAGCAACAATTTCGGTATCCGTTTGGCTGCGCAGTGTGACGCCTTGAGCAATCAGTTTGTCACGTAGTGGTGCAAAGTTTTCAATAATGCCGTTATGGATGACAGCAATGGTGCCATCTTCGGAAACGTGTGGGTGTGCGTTGACATCGTTTGGTGCGCCATGGGTTGCCCAGCGTGTGTGGCCAATTCCGATGTGTGAGGCAGGCAGCGGATCGACAGCAATTTCAGCTTCGAGGTTCGCTAGCTTGCCGGCCTTTTTGCGAGTTGTGATGGCACCATCGGCAACAACAGCGACTCCTGCGGAGTCATAGCCACGGTATTCGAGGCGGCGTAAACCCTCGATAACAACGTCGAGAGCTTGACCAGGACCAACATATCCAACGATTCCGCACATGCGGATAAGTCTACTGACTAGTTAAGTGAGCAATGCTTTTCAACGGCCGTTGCAAGGCGAGACGCTGCGGCTTGTGCCATTTCAGCTGTCGGAGCCTCAACCATCACACGAATGATTGGCTCAGTCCCACTTGGGCGTAATAGCACTCGACCAGTGTCGCCAAGTTCGGCTTCAACAGCCTGAATCTCGCTCACAAGCGACTCATGACTCGTCGCTGCCTTGTCTACACCCTTGACGTTGATGAGGACCTGTGGCAAACGAGACATACATCCAGCAAGTTCAGCAATCGATGCATGCGCGCGCTTCATCTCGGCCATGACATGCAGGCCAGTAAGTACACCATCACCAGTCGTCGCAAACTCACTCATGACGACGTGACCACTTTGTTCGCCACCAATTGTGAAACCGCCATTGCGCATTTCTTCAAGAACGTACCGGTCACCCACTGCCGCAGAAATAACGTCAATACCGCTTTCACGCATCGCAATGTTGAACCCAAGGTTCGACATCACGGTTGCAACAACAGTGTTACCGACAAGTTGCTCGCGCGACTTACGCCCGCGAGCAAGAATTGCGAGCAGCTGGTCACCATCAACAAGTTCACCATCGGCATCCACTGCCAAGCAACGGTCTGCATCTCCATCGTGAGCAAGACCTAAGTCAGCGCCATGTTCCATCACTGCAGCAACCAACGATTCCATATGGGTTGAACCACAGTTGTCATTGATATTGATGCCATCAGGTTCACAGTGAATTGAAATAACGCGAGCACCCGCGCGGCGGTATGCCTCAGGACCAACAGTTGATGCTGAACCATTTGCGCCATCAACCACTACTGTCAATCCCTCAAGGCTGACATCAATGCTGTTGTTGAGGTGCTGAACATAACGTTCAACTAGATCATGATCACTGCGGATACGACCTACATTGCCGCCGGTCGGTAAGTTGATGGCGATATCCAGATGAGCTTCGATGGCGTCTTCAACATCATCAGCAAGCTTGTGTCCACCACGGGCAAAGAACTTAATGCCGTTATCTGGCATTGCGTTGTGGCTTGCCGACAACATGACCCCAAGGTCAGCACCAAGCGCATCAGTGAGAAATGCCACAGCAGGTGTGGGAACGATGCCCACATCAATAACGTCCACCCCAGCACTGGCAAGCCCGGCACTGACCGCTGCCTGCAAGAACTCGCCGCTGATTCGTGGGTCGCGTCCGACCACAGCAAAGGGGCGATCAGATACATGAGATGCGAATTCTCCGCGCTCAGTTAATACCTGGGCAGCAGCAACGCCAAGCTTTGTTGCTAATGGAGCAGTAAGCAGTTCATTGGCGCGACCACGAACACCATCGGTGCCAAAAAGGCGTCCCGCCATGAGACTTAACGCTTTGAGTATTGAGGAGCCTTACGAGCCTTCTTCAGACCGTACTTCTTACGTTCCTTGATACGTGCGTCACGAGTAAGGAAGCCAGCCTTCTTCAGGTCTGGACGGTTACCCTCAACGTCGATTTCGTTCAAGCAACGAGCCACGCCAAGACGCAATGCGCCAGCCTGACCTGAAGAGCCACCACCGTGGATACGTGCGATGACGTCGTATGCACCGTCAAAGTTCAGAGTCTTGAATGGTTCGTTAACCATCTGACGGTGAACAGCGTTCGGGAAATAATCCTCGAGTGTGCGACCGTTCACTACCCAACGACCGGTACCTGGAACGATACGAACGCGAGCAATGGCTTCCTTACGACGGCCTGTTGCAGCACCTGGCTTGTCTGGAGCCTTGCGTGGTTCACGCGGAGCAGCTGGTGTCTCTGAGGTGTACTCAGTGATTTCTTCAACGGCTTCGTTGTCTTCGATCAATTCTGCTTCTGTTGCTTGCGTCATGTCGCTTCAGTTTCCTTTTCTAAAAATTTCTATGTACCGAGGCGCTTACTGCGCGACCTGAGTGATTTCGAAAGACTTTGGGTTCTGTGCAGCATGTGGGTGTGCATCGCCTGCGTACACCTTCAGCTTTGAGATCTGTTGTGCGGCGAGCTTGTTATGAGGAAGCATGCCCTTGACAGCCTTCTCTACAGCGCGACGTGGGTTGGTCTCTAGAAGTTCGATGTAGCTCGTTGCGCGCAAGCCGCCTGGGAAACCTGAGTGACGGTAATCCATCTTCTGCTCACGCTTCTGGCCGGTGAGGGCAATCTTTTCTGCATTGATGACGATGACAAAGTCACCCATGTCTGCATGTGGTGCGAAAGTTGGCTTGTGCTTACCGCGCAGCAAGTTTGCAACCTGTGAGGCCAAACGACCTAGGACGATGTCGGTTGCATCGATGACATACCACTGACGATCAGCATCGCCGGGCTTTGGTGAGTACGTGCGCACAGTTAAGCCTTCTTTTTCGTATTTCACGTGTGTTGGTTGCCCGAAATCGGGCACAAGTCGCTTATTTCAAAGGACTTGCGAACTCAAAGATTACCCGCAATATCGGCATCGGGTCAAAATGAGTTCCGGACACCTGCACACTCGGGTGTGTCACCATAAATCTGCCGAAAAAATCCCCTATTCAATGGGTTATTTACTTTCTCGTCCCGACCCTATTTTCAGCAGGAATTGGCATACTTGACCCATGTCACGCCCCACACTCGATAACTGGTTGTCCGCTGAGCACGTCTTTTGGTCATTTCGCCACGTTCGCGAGCTGATTCCAACTGCTCAAGTGGATTCTGGCGACCAAGCGCGGCCCCTCGGTGTTGCCTTAGATCCATCCCTCGGCAACCTGCCAGTGGAGACCTCAACAGGCGCGACATCCGTGGAGGAATTCCTCAAAGATTCACATACCGATTCATTAACGGTCCTCAAAGGCAACGACATTGTTTTTGAATGGGTCACTGACGGAATGTCCAACAACGAACAGCACCTTATTTTCAGTGTCACAAAATCCATCACGTCGCTTCTGACTGGCGCGCTCGTCGGCGCAGGGAAAATCAACGTTGATTCACTGGTGACTGATTACATTCCGGAAATTGCAGGCAGCGGATTCGACGGTGCGACAATTCGCAACCTACTTGACATGACAGCGTCGTATTCGTTCGTCGAGGACTACACCCCCGGTCCAGATATTTTGGCTTACCGATATTCAGTTGGCTGGTATCCCGCACCACTTGATGCCATGAACCTTCATCAATTTATTGCCTCACGAACACCGGATGGACCACACGGAGATCACTTCCGCTACCAATCCCCCACAACGGATCTACTCGGCTGGGTATGCGAAGCAGCATCAGGTTTGCCGTATGCAGAAGCGCTGTCGCATTACATTTGGAAACCGCTCGGTGCGCAGGCACCAGCACACATGACCGTGGATCGTGCTGGTTCGCCGCGCGCAGCCGGCGGACTCAGCGTGCTCCCTCGCGACATGGCACGCGTCGGAATGATCATTCGTGACGGCGGGCTAGGAATCGTGCCCGCCGAATACATCACTGACATTTTCGAAGGCGGCAGTCACGAACAATGGGCGAACGGAGATTTCGCAGACCTATTCGAAAATGGTGTGTATCGCTCGTGCTGCTACAGGCCAGGTGAAGATCCAGACGTCATCATGGGAATCGGCATCTACGGCCAAATGTTGTACATCGATCGCCCACGCGGAATCATCATCGCCAAACAATCAGCGTGGCCAATGCCCGACGAACTTGAGTGGCACCTTGATGCCTACACACTCTGCCAAACAATTGCGCGAAGCTTGAACTAGTTATCAAGTTCCCAGTGTTTATTGCTGGCAACTAGTTATCTAGTTGCCAATGTTTATTGCTGGCAACTAGTTATCTAGTTGCCAGTGCTCAACAACTGGGGCTTCCGCGAAAAACGGGCCAATCAATCCGCGCCATTGGACAAATAACTCAGACTCACGGAAACCAACCGTGTGGTCTTCAAGCGTTTTCCAACCAATCATGAGTTGATACGTCGATGGGCGTTCAATCCCCCGGCTTACCTGGAAATGAACCATGCCCTCAGCCTGAGAGATAACTTTCTTTGCTTGCTCAAGCGCTGCTTCAAACTCAAGTTCCTTGCCAGGAACAATACTCATCAACGCAGTTTCCATAATCATGGAATGACTTTAACGCGCAGCCCGAGTCACATTCCACAGCGGATCGTCCGATTCTCGAACTGACGCATCAGAACCAAAAATAATGAATCGATCAAATGACCGAGCAAACCAACGGTCGTGAGTTACCGCTAGAACTGTGCCTTCAAAGGCCTCGAGCGCTTTTTCAAGTGCTTCAGCTGATTCCAGATCAAGGTTGTCGGTTGGCTCATCGAGCAACAACAGCGTTGCACCCGAAAGCTCGAGCAACAAAATCTGGAAACGTGCCTGCTGACCACCGGAAAGTGATTCAAAAACCTGATCGGAAGCGTGCGCCAGACCGTATCGATCCAATGCGCGTGCCGCCTGTTCACGCTGCATGCCATCTCGATGTTCATCGCCGCGATGTAACACATCAACAAGTTTTCGGCCAAGCAGTTCCGGATGGTGGTGTGTCTGGGCAAACCAGCCAGGTCGAATGCGCGCACCGAGTTTGGCCACACCGGAATGATTGACCGGTTCGATTGTTACATCGCTGATGGGCAGGTGCTCAACTTCGGGATTTGTTCCGCCCGCAGCCAGCAACCGCAGAAAATGGCTTTTACCTGAACCGTTCGCACCCAACACACCAATGCGTTCACCGAACCACACCTCTAGGTCAAAAGGTTGAACTAGACCTGTGAGTTCAAGTTGTTCACACACCACCGCACGTTTACCTGTCCGGCCACCCTTGAGTCGCATCTTGACGTTCTGCTCGATGGGAACAGCCTGTGGTGGACCGGCTTCCTCAAACATTCGCAAGCGGGTACGAGCAGCCTGCAATCGTGAGGCGAGTCCATCATTGAACTTTGCTTTCACTGCGTACATCTGGACAAGGTCTTTGATCTTCTGATGTTCTTCATCCCAGCGGCGCTTCAACTCTTCAAATCTGGCAAACCGGTCTGCGCGCGCATCGACATAGGTGGCAAACCCGCCACCATGCATCCACGCAGTGTTGCCGGCAATCCCAAGTTCAAGGGTCACGATGTGCGTAGGTGCGTTACTCAAGAGCTCGCGATCATGGCTAACTAAGAGCACAGTCTTTTTGGTTTCGCGAAGTTGCTCCTCAAGCCACAACTTGCCCAGCACATCCAAATAGTTGTCAGGTTCGTCGAGGAGAAGTACCTCATCCGTGCCACGCAATAATGCTTCTAAGACGAGGCGCTTCTGCTCACCACCAGACATGTTGGCAGCTGCGCGATGCTGAGCCTGGTCAAAAGGCAACTGCAGCGACGCCATCGTGCACACATCCCACAGCACTTCAAGGTCATAGCCACCAACATCTGCCCAGTCAGCAATTGCTTGTGCATAAGCCATCTGGTTTCGCTCGCTGTCATCATTCATCATTGCCACCTCAGCGGCATCAATGCGAGCAGCGACATCTTGCACGGCCTTCGGCGCAACCGTGAGCAATAAATCTCTGACCGTGCCATCCGTCATGTGCCCAACGAATTGTCGCATCACACCTAGAGCACCAGTTCGAACTATTGAGCCTTCTTGGGGATCGGCATCGCCAGAAATCATTCTTAACAATGTTGACTTACCCGCACCATTGGCACCGATCAGCGCTGTGATTGTGCCTTCAGCAACACGGAAAGAAACATCTAGCAGAAGCACGCGACCGTCTGGCAAAGTGTGGGTCACGTGCTGGACATCAATATGCCCCATCGTCTTCTTCTCGCATCCGCAAAGTCTCTTTGATGCGCGCTGCGTACTCACTGGGAGGTGGGTACTCGACCGAATCAAAGGTCAGCCCACATGCAGGGGCCGCAAATACCTCGGGTCGGCGCTGCTTACCTTCGAGGTAATTGACCAGCCAGCCAGCATCATTCTTACCTTCGCCAATCGACAGCACAGCACCTACTAGTGCGCGCACCATGGAGTAACAAAACGCATCGGCTTGGACATCAACGCGAATCATTCCGTCAGGTTGCTCGTTCCAATCGAATCGCATCAGTGTTCGAATTGTCGTGGAACCTTCGCGCTTCTTACAGAACGCAGCAAAATCATGCAGCCCGAGGAGCTGCTGACTTGCTTCATGCATCGCAGCGACGTCTAGCGGCAGCCAGCTGCGGTGTGCCCAATCACGTAGAAGTGGATTGCGAACCCCACGGTAAATCAAATACACATAGCTGCGGGATAACGCAGAAAATCGTGCGTCAAAATCCATGGACGTTTCTTCAAGTTCAAGAATCGACACATCTTCCGGAAGAAGGGCATTGATCTTGTATGCCATGTCGACCATATTGATGACGCGCTCATGTGGGATGTCGAAGTGGATTACTTGACCGCGGGCATGTACACCTGCATCAGTTCGGCCGGCAGATTGAACGACAACCCGGGGAACGCGCATGACAGTGGAGATTGCTTCTTCCATGACGCCTTGAACTGTGCGCGCATCTGGTTGCATCCCCCACCCAGAAAAGTTTTTCCCGTCGTATGCGACCGTCCCGCGAATACGAGAAAGCCCCCCGGGCATCACTGCGTCGGAGGGCTCACTCATGGAACTATTGTTACGCGTCAGCGTCAGTTGCTTCTTCGTCAGCAGAAGCTTCAGCTGAATCGTCATCAGTTGCTTCAGCTTCAATAGCTTCTACTTCTTCAACGGCAGCTTCTTCTTCTGGTGTGTCAACAACTTCGTCTACAACAGTCTCTTCAATTTCTTCAACTGGTGTAGCAACGGTTGCGGCAGCCAGAGCGGCGGCTTCTGCGCGAGCAGCTTCCTTTGCAGCACGCTTAGCAACTGCTTCAGCAGCTGCGGCGGCTTCAAGTGGTTCAACCAATTCAATGATCGCCATAGGAGCGTTGTCGCCCTTACGTGGTTCGATCTTTGTGATTCGGGTGTAACCACCATCGCGGTTTGCGAAACGTGGACCAATGTCGCTCATCAGTGCGTGAACTACATCCTTATCGCGAATGACGGTCAATACACGACGACGTGCATGAAGGTCACCCTTCTTTGCGGTAGAGATGAGCTTTTCAGCAACTGGACGCAAGCGACGTGCACGAGCTTCAGTGGTCTTGATGCGACCATGCTCAAACAGTGCGGTGGCCAGGTTTGCCAAAATGAGACGCTCGTGAGCTGGGCTTCCGCCCATACGAGCACCCTTGGATGGCCTTGGCATGATGTTCTCCTGTCAGTTCAAGTTTGCGAGGAACAAGTTTTGTGAAGGTGACCAGCTCTAGAGCTGCTCGTCCTCAGCAAAGCTCTGGTCGTCATCGGATACGGCAGCTTCAGTTTCGCCTGCAGCCTGGAATGTGTTCATTGAATCTTCAGCGGCGAAATCATCATCACTGTAGTCATCGTCATAAGCAGAGGCGTACTGTGATGGGTCAAATCCCGGAGGGCTGTCCTTGAGCGCAATGCCCATTGACGCCAACTTGTCCTTCACTTCGTCGATTGACTTCGCACCGAAGTTACGAATGTCCATCAAGTCAGCTTCGCTACGTGAGATTAGTTCACCAACAGTGTGGATTCCTTCACGCTTCAAGCAGTTGTATGAACGAACTGTGAGGTCAAGTGCTTCAACTGGCATGCTCAGTTGTTCAGCAGCGAACTGATCAGTTACTGATGGACCAATTTCGATACCTTCAGCATCAACATTGAGTTCACGAGCAAGACCGAACAGTTCAACCAAAGTGTGACCTGCTGATGCAACTGCATCGCGAGGTGAGATTGAACCCTTGGTTTCTACATCGATGACTAGTGAATCGAAGTCAGTGCGCTGTTCAACACGTGTTGCTTCAACCTTGTAGGTCACCTTGAGAACTGGTGAGTAAATTGAGTCAACTGGAATGCGACCGATTTCTCCGCCACTTGCCTTGTTGTTTGCAGCTGAGATGTAACCGCGACCCTGTTCAATGACGAGCTCCATTTCGAGCTTGCCCTTCTCATTCAGTGTTGCGATGTGCAGCTCGGGGTTGAAGATTTCAACACCTGCTGGTGGCTGAATGTCAGCAGCAGTCACTGGGCCTGGGCCCTGCTTGCGCAGGTACATCACTACTGGTTCGTCGAACTGTGACGACACAACCAGGTTCTTGATGTTCAGGATCAGTTCGGTGACATCTTCCTTCATGCCCTCGATCGTCGTGAACTCGTGCAAAACACCTTCAAGCTTGACGCTTGTGATTGCTGCACCAGGAATTGACGAAAGCAGGGTACGACGCATGGAGTTACCCAGCGTGTAACCGAACCCTGGCTCAAGTGGCTCGAGCTTAAAAGTCGAACGGTTCGGGTTATCCGATGGGATTTCTTTTAGTTCTGGGCGGACTGAAATCAGCACAGTATTTTCCTTCCGGCGACAACCTCTATATGAAGTCGCTGTTAGTAGGTGGGGATGTTACTTCGAGTAAAGTTCGACGATCAACTGTTCCTGGATCTGCGTGTCAATTGCTTCACGAGCAGGAAGTGAGTGAACAAGGATGCGCATGCCTGCAGGAATGACTTCTAGCCAACCTGGAACCGTACGCTCACCGATTTCTGCGTAAGCAACTTGGAATGGTGTCATTTCAAGTGAGGACTTACGAACTTCGATGACATCGTTAGGGCTTACGCGGAATGACGGAATGTCAACCTTGTGGCCGTTAACGACGATG
>CANGDT010000017.1 GCA_947452755.1 Actinomycetota bacterium | reverse complement strand
TGTTGTCGGTATCGACGCTGATCGCATTGCAGCCGGAGCAGCTGGACGAAATGGCGGCTTCATGCTGGCAGGAATTGCAACCTTTCATCATGATGCAATTGCTCAACTTGGACACGACCGTGCTCGTGATTTGTATCAGCACACACTTGACGAGATGGATCGAATTGAGGTCGCGACACCGGGTGCGTTTCGCCGCACGGGCGTTTTACGCAAAGCACATGATGATGCGGAGTACCAAGACTGTCTAAACCATCTCGCTGCTTTACAGGCGGATGGCTTCGCCGGGGAAGAGTTTTCAGGTGCACAAGGTCGCGGCGTTCTCACAACGTCAGACGGTGTTTTTCATCCTGCCCAACGTGCTGTTGCACTTGCTGACATGGCACTTTCAGCTGGAGCTCGACTGTACACAAACACTCCAGCTACAAAAATTGAAAGCGGCACCGTCCATACGGCACATGGCACAGTTAGTGCGAAATTAGTCATTGTCGCGGTGGATGGAAATCTCGGTCGCGTACTTCCCGAAGCGGCACCTCACGTCCGTGCTGTTCGACTGCAAATGATTTCAACAAAACCAGCGGAACAAAAACTTGAACACGCTGTGTACGCGCGTTACGGGTACGACTATTGGCAACAGCTTCCCGACGGACGAGTTGCAATTGGTGGTGGCAGAGACGTTGCAGGTGACAGCGAATGGACAGACTCGCAGGAGCCAACCGAAACTGTTTACAACTACCTCACGTCGACATTAAAAGATCTCGGTATCACTGCTGAGGTTGAAAATCATTGGGCTGCGACAGTGAGCTACACCGACAATGGGCTTCCATTTGTGTCCGAAGTCCAGCCTGGCGTATGGGGCATAGGCGGTTACTGCGGGACTGGAAACATCGTCGGTGCACTTCTTGGTCGTGCAATTGTTGAGAACTTTGCTACTGGATCAAGTGCCGCACTTCGGGACTTCACTGGATCATGAACCAGCTTTCACGAACAACGTGGAAACAGGTGCAGAGTGAACATCACCGCATTGTTGAACCGTGGATTAGACCAAGGCTAGAACGTCGGTCACATCACCTCAAACACCCAGTAGATGACTTTCTGTTTGAGTATTACCCAATCAGTCCAGCGCGCATTCGCACTTGGCATCCAGGCATAGGGAATTCCTTAGAAGCCACCATCGAAGACCAAGATGATTTTCCGCAGGCCAGTTACGTATTCGATGGCGAAACAATCGCAATCAATCAAATGTGGCTTGAGGAACAGTCAGAACGATTCGCGAAGATTCTGGAGCTTCTCAAAGCTACCCAACAACGTCCTTCACGTACTGGATGTTTTGGTTTGCATGAATGGGCGATGGTTGTAGGTGACGACACAGTCCGTCATGCCGACTGGAAGTTACGTCTTACTGATGAAGAAATTCGCGCGACGATTGATGCAGTTGGTTTGCGCTGTACGCATTTCGATGCATTTCGTTTTTTTACAGACGAAGCACGTCCACACAATCCATTGCAACTGACTCGCTCTGACCAAATGTCTTTCGAGCAACCCGGTTGCCTGCACGCAAACATGGACTTACATAAATATGCTTCGGCGATTGCGCCGATTATCGGATCTGAGATTGCGCGGGACAGTTTCGCGTTGGCACGCGAGATTCGCACTGTCGATATGCAAGTGGCCCCTTACGAACTGTCTGCACTCGGGATTACGCCAATTCCTGTCGAGACTGCCGAGGGGCGTCTTGAGTTTGCGAGTCGACAACAACAGTTCACGTTGCGTGCAAACGAGTTGCGCGAACGACTGATTGCCGCGTTGGAACCTGTGCTAAAAGGTAATTCCCACACAAATCAATGACTCTTCAGCCTTCGGTAGGCTGTCCGTATGTCACGACGCAGAGTAGATCCAACCGTTTCCCCCGCCAAAAAAACGAGCGTGCTCAAGACTGAGGGCGCCCAGCCACATGGCATGGGAGTTTTTAGCCATTCGGATCGGCGCTTGATTGCTGTCACCATTGCCACGGCTGTTGCGGCAGGTATCTTCCACTATTCAGACGGAAACCAGGTTCTTTCCTTTGTTGTCGCAGCTGGCGCCCTGGCCACACTTGCAAGTTTGGTTGGTCGAAGCGTCGAAGCACTTGGCGATCGCCTTGGCGCCGGTGCCACCGGAGTACTGCAATCTTTCCTAGGAAATTTGCCCGAAATTTTTGTCATCCTCTTTAGCCTCAAAGCCGGTCTTTTTGAAGTTGTTCGCGCAACAATCGTTGGTTCGATCTTGGCGAACATTCTGCTGATTATGGGTTTGGCATTTTTACTAGGTGGCCTCAAGCATGGTCGTCAACACTTCAACCAACACATGAGCCGCCAGCTTGCCTTGCTACTTACATTGGCCGTGCTTGCATTATCAATACCTACCTTGACGGCAGCTCTACACACACCCGCAGCTGGACATGAGCGCGCTCTTACAGTTGTCGTTTCGGTTTTGTTGCTCGGATTATTTTTGGCGTCATTGCCCGACACACTTCGTCGCAATAATGAGGAACCACATACGACTGGTGACACGGATGCACTGGCCGCAAAGAGTGAAGCAGAAAACCATGGCGAATGGCCACTACGACTTGCCATTGGCATGTTGGCTATCGCTGGAATTGGTGCCGCTTTTGTTTCGGACTGGTTTGTTGCCGCGTTGACACCCGCAACTGCCACACTCGGCATCAACGACACTTTCGCTGGCTTGATCATTGTTGCAATTGCTGGAAACGCAGTTGAAAATGTCGTTGGTATTCAACTGGCACTCAAGAACCAAACTGAATACGCGCTTCAGGTAATTTTGCAGTCGCCAGTTCAGGTTGCAATGACTGTTGCACCGCTGATTGCACTTGCTGCACCTTTGGTTGGTGCCGGCGCATTCACGCTTGTCCTCTCCCCGTTGTTGCTGGCTGTGCTACTGATGGCTGCATTCGTGGCTGTGCTGGTAGTCGTCGATGGTGATTCGACATGGTTTGAAGGCGCGTCCTTAGTTGTGTTGTATTTAGCAATAGCAACTGCATTCTGGTGGGGATAAACCTTGCGTACGAACAGCATCGATAGTGCAGCTGCCGCACTACAAGCTGGTTACCTTTGTGCAATCCCAACCGAGACTGTCTACGGTCTTGCTGCAGACGCAACTAACCCAACTGCTATTGCTCGCGTTTTCGAAGCCAAGGGACGCCCAAGTGATCACCCACTGATTGTGCACATTGCGGATGGTGCTTACCTGGGCGAATGGATTCGAGATATTCCAGAATGGGCCTTGTCATTAACTAAGAAGTTTTGGCCAGGGCCGCTGACGATTGTTGGTCGGCGTACTGACGCGGCCCTCAATGTTGTGACTGGCGGTCAAGACACCGTTGCGGTTCGTGTCCCTCAACATCCAGTTGCACTCGAGCTCTTGCGCAATCTCTATAGTGCCGGAGTGCCAGGACTTGTTGCTCCTAGTGCCAACCGTTTCGGTCATGTATCTCCAACAAGTGCAGAGCATGTGTTAGCCGACCTCGGCGACTACCTCTCAGCCCATGATGATCTTGTTCTTGATGGCGGGCTGTGCAGTGTGGGAGTTGAGTCAACAATCGTGTTGGCGCTGGACCACACTCCAGTCATTTTGCGACCTGGCGCCGTGTCATCAGCAGACATTGAAAGTTTCACTGGCACACCAATCGGACACATGCGTGCAGAAACTCCGCGCGTTTCAGGTGCACTTGATAGCCATTACGCACCTCGCGCGAAAGTTTTGTTGGTGTCAGAATCTGAATTGCACAATTTTGTGACACATTCAGGAGTTGGATTAATTGCGCGGGATGACGTAGTGACTCCTCCGCAATGCGTGCGACTCCTAGCAGCCAATACAAACGAGGACTACGCACGGGAGCTTTATGCGTCGATGCGTCACGCCGACGAATTAGGACTAGAAACAATTCTGGTCGTCGCACCTTCGGGTGACGATGTCGCAATCGCAATCAACGACAGATTAAAGCGTGCCGCTTTCTAGTGATCCACGCCGGCGAGTTGATCAAGCACATGGCCAGCAAGACGTTCAATGATGACAAGACCATCTCGAACTGCACCAGGTGAGCCAGGCAAGTTAATGACTAAGGACTTTCCAGCAATTCCTGCATGACCGCGTGACAGGTCGGCCGTCGGAACTTTGTCACGTGAATACGCGCGCAAGGCTTCAAGAATTCCTGGCATCACTTTGTCCAACAATGGAAACGTCGCTTCGGGAGTAACATCAAATTCCGAAATGCCAGTTCCACCTGTGGTGATTATCAAGTCAACGCCAGTAACAACCGCATGGCCTACAGCTGATCGAATCCGATCAATATTGTCGGGAACAACCTGGGCATTGCCAGTGTCGTAACCAAGCGCCCGCAATCCTTCAACAAGAATCTGCCCACTTGTGTCGGGGTAAATTCCAAGGTTTGCTCGATTAGATGCCGTAACGACATGTGCTGTTCGTTGAGTCATCAGCGACGAGTCCACAATCCGTTACGGCCGCCATCTTTTTCAACAACGCCAATGTCAGTGATCTGGGCACCTGGGTCAATGGCTTTCACCATATCGACGACTGTGAGTGCCGCAACCGCTACCGCAGTCAGTGCTTCCATTTCGACACCAGTGCGATCGGCCGTTTTTACCGAAACCTGAATGTCGACACCCGCATCAACGGTAGTGAGGTCGATGCTGACACCATGAACCGCAATGGGGTGACATAACGGAATCAAATCCGGTGTGCGCTTCGTCGCCATAATGCCGGCAATACGTGCGGTGGCAAGAACATCACCTTTTGGCACAGAACCGTCGCGCAACATCGCCACAACGTCTTTGGAGAGCAAGACCGAACCTCTAGCAGAGGCTGTACGGGTTGTTACTGCACGTTCGGTGACATCAACCATGTGGGCATTGCCATCGGCATCAATGTGGGTCAGGTCCGCAGAATTGCTCATGGCGTTAATGCTACGCAGTCCGGACTGGGTGTGCGAAGTCAACGGGAGTGGAGCGTAAAAGAAATAGGGACTCTTCCACCATTTCTGGCCGAAGAGTCCCTATTTAAAGAGAAACGAATTACTGCTTGATTGCTGAGATATCGAGCTGAAGCTTGATTTCGTCGCTGACCAAAAGGCCGCCTGTTTCAAGTGCAACGTTCCAGGTAAGACCGAAGTCCTTGCGGCTCAATGAACCGGTACCTTCGAAACCTGCGCGCAAGTTGCCGAATGGATCTGTTGCAGTGCCAGTTGCTTCAACATCAAGTGTGATGCTGTGGGTGACGCCCTTGATTGTCAGGTCGCCAGTTACCTTGAAGTCATCGCCATTAGCAACGATTGCTGTTGAAACGAATGAAAGTTCATTTGTGTTTTCGGTATCGAAGAAATCAGCGCTCTTGAGATGACCGTCGCGGTCTGCTGAACCTGTGTCGATTGAGTCAAGCTTTGCGCTGACCTTTGCTGATGATGCTGCAGCGTCTGCGCCAACAACGATGGTGCCTTCGAAGTCTGCGAAGTGACCGCGGACCTTGGTGACAACTGCGTGACGGGCCTGGAAGCCAAGACGTGAGTGTGATGGGTCAATTGCCCATGTGCCGGCGAATGCTGACAAATCGCTCATTGTTACTCCTGTAGATAGTTGAAAGTTGAACTACTTGATACTTTAACTTTCAACTATCTCCGGTGTCAAGCCGGGGTCGGCGAAGTTCTTTAACTGTTCACAATGACAATTCTCCCGAAAAGGAAAACCCCAAACTCCAGAAGGAATTTGGGGCAAACCAAGGCTGCGGCTACTTTGCGTTAGCGACCGCTTGCACGGCCTTTGCAACTGCAGGAGCTACGCGCGGGTCAAACACACTAGGCACGATAAAGCTGGCATTGACCTGAGCATCATCAACGCAGGAGGCAATGGCGTTGGCGGCAGCAAGCAATGTCTCTGTTGTGATTTTGGATGAACTTGCATCCAACAATCCACGGAAGATTCCAGGAAAGGCCAGCACGTTGTTAATCTGATTTGGATAGTCACTTCGACCCGTTGCGACAACAGCAGCATGCTTTGCGGCAATAACTGGATCGATTTCCGGGTCTGGATTCGCAAGCGCAAAAACAATCGAATCCTTCGCCATCGAGGCAACATCAGTTTCGGTGATGACGTTCGGTGCGCTCACGCCAATGAAGACATCAGCCCCAGCAAGACCTTCACCCAAAGTTCCAGTAACGCCGCGTGGGTTCGTATTCTCCAACATCCACTGGCTGGTACTTTCGCTGTCTTCGCGATCCGGATGAACAGCGCCGCGGGAGTCGTACGCAGTGATGTCCTTCATGCCAGTCTCGCTAAGCAACTGTGCAATCGCAGTACCGGCCGCACCAGCGCCACTCATCACAATGCGCAAATCTTCAGGCTTTTTCTTCACAATCTTCAAGGCATTCGTCAGCGCAGCGAGTACCACAATTGCCGTTCCATGTTGATCATCGTGGAACACAGGTATATCGAGAAGTTCACGCAAACGTGCTTCCACTTCAAAACAACGAGGTGCAGAAATGTCTTCAAGGTTGATCCCGCCGTATTGCGGCGCAAGAATTTGTACGGTGCGCACAATTTCATCTACGTCTTGAGTGTCCAAACAGACAGGCCATGCATCAACATCTGCAAAGCGCTTGAAAAGTGCAGCCTTACCTTCCATCACAGGAAGCGCAGCAGCAGGACCAATGTTCCCTAAACCAAGGACCGCAGAACCATCAGTGACAACAGCCACTGTGTTGCGCTTGATTGTGAGGCGCCGAGCATCTTCTGGATTTTCGGCGATAGCCATACAGATGCGAGCCACACCAGGTGTGTAGGCGCGCGATAAATCATCGCGTGTACGCAATGGCACCTTGGGGTTCACTTCAAGCTTGCCACCGAGGTGTAGCAGAAAGGTACGATCGCTGACTTTGCGGACTGTTGCACCAGGAACCTTGGCAATTGCGGCCGTCACTGATTCGGCGTGATCTGGATCCGAGGTGTCACACGTGACGTCAACAACCATGCGCTCGTGACTGGATTCAACAACATCGAGGGCAGTTAATGCTGCGCCGCTGTCGATAACAGCCTGCGCCAGTCCAGCCGTTGATGAAGAATCTGGGCTGAGTTCAACTCGCAATGTAATTGCGTAGCCGGGACTGTTGTTTGCCATGAGTGCTCCTTGAGGTAATCACTCAATCTTGCCACCTGGCAAAGGCCCAAAACCCTAGTAACTGTGACGAACTGGTCACATAGCCCTGAATCATTTATCAACAAACTGACAGAATGGGCGAATGGATCTGACTACACAAGCCCTCAGCGCACTTGACCGCGACCGACTCGATGCGTCACTGGCAACCCTGATTCGCATCCCAAGCGTTGTCGGCACAGAAGCGGAAGTTGAAGTGGCTGAATATTTAGCCGATCAATGGGAACTCGATGGACTGGAAGTCACCCGCCATGATTTGCCGCTGACAACAATCCGCTCTCATGAGGATTATCCAGGTGAGGAAGTTGTACGAACACGGGCAATGAGTGTGACAGCGACCTACGGAAACGACGACGGCCCTCACATTTTGTTGCTTGGTCACACCGATGTTGTTCCAATCGGCGACATCGATGCATGGTCTGCAGATCCCTTCAGCGGAGACATCACAATCGTTGACGGGAAACGCATCATTTTTGGTCGTGGAACGTGTGACATGAAAGCCGGAATGGCCGCAGTTTGGGAAGCAGTGCGCGCGGTCTTAGCTGTTGACGGAATTAAGAAGGGCCGCTTGACGATTGCCAGCGTCTGTGGCGAAGAAGACGGCGGGCTGGGGACATTCGGGTTAATACAGGCTGGAGTGCGCGCTGATGTCTGCATCATTGCCGAACCTACGTCCCTAGCAATCGTTCCAGCAAACGCTGGAGCACTGACATTTCGCCTGACCGTTCTTGGCAAAGCGATTCATGCTTCACGCAAATCAGAAGGCGTCAGTGCTTTCGAAAAATTCTTGCCTATCCACGAGGCACTTCAAAAACTTGAACTTGAACGCAATGCTGATCCTGATGCGCTCTTCGAACGGTGGAATTTTCCTTTTGCATTATCGATTGGAACAATCCACGCGGGCGACTGGTCATCGAGTGTGCCAGGCAAGCTCGTAGCTGAAGGGCGAATTGGTGTTCGTCCTGACGAAACTGTCGAACAAGCCAAACAAACTTTAGAGCGCGTCATTGCAGACATGTGCGCTGTGGATCCGTGGCTTGCTGCACATCCCATCCTTGTGGAATGGCCTGGCGGCATGTTTGCGCCAGGAAACACTGACATCTTGAGTGCGCCAGTTCAAATGTTGCAACGTGCGCACAACGATCAAAACGGTTCGGATCCACAAATTTATGGTGCCCCTTACGGTTCAGACTTGCGTCTATGGAATCGCGCAGGCGTACCAACTGTGCAATATGGTCCTGGTGATGTGACGTATGCACATACTGCCGATGAGTTTGTTGATCTTGATGAAACTTTTGCGGCCGCTCAAACTTTTGTGCGGCTCATTGTGAACGAACTCGGCTAAGTCGTTACGTCTGCGACCGTTCGAACTGTTGCAAACGTTCCGTCCAGCGCGGCTAGGAATGTCGCATGAATCATTTCCGCCGGCAAGGTAAACCCGTTGTATGTCTGCTCATACGTTGCACATGCTTGCCCAACGAGATCAACGGAAAATCCATGATCAAATGCAGCCCTCACTGTTGAGTCAATACACATGTGAGTCATCATGCCGACAACCACTAAATCATTCACATTCAAGTCGCGCAGGCGTTGCAAGAGTGGCGTGCCAACAAATGAGTTCGGTGTGTGTTTCACAAAATGTGTCTCGCCATCACGCGGTTGCACAAGCGGGTGAATTTCGACTCCAACTGTTCCTTTGGCAAAAAATGACGCATCTGGCTCAAGTTGAACGTGCTGAATATGCACGATTGGTTGCTCAGTCTCCCTAAAGTGGCCCAATACTTCACTGGCCTTTTCACCAGCCGCAACACTGCCAGATAAAGGCAATGCGCCGCCAGGAAAGTAGTCGTTTTGAATATCTACGATGATGAGGGCACGAGTCATGCAATTACTCTGGCGCATTGCCCGTGAAAATGCAGATGAATCTGATTTAAAGGTGCCACGTCCACGTTAGCCAATGTGATTCTGCCTTGATTGTGGTTCGGAAAAACGACTACGAAAGACTTTTGTCTCGCAGGTCATATGACGTGTGCGACTGTACATTTTTTCTTTTATAGATCTGCAACACTTCGTTGTTAATAGGAGCACTATGAAAGTGAAACAAAGAGTTTCCAAATGTTAATCATTTGAAAGATCGAATAGAGATGAATCAGAATGAACAGAAAATCCTTTGACAAGATCGCAAGCACAATTGGCTTGCTTCTAGGTCTCGTGCTGATCACAGCAGGATTCCTTTTGCAGTGGGGTGGCAACTTCGCCAACGGTCAAGTTAAGGAACAACTGGTAGCCCAGAAGGTTACTTTCCCAGAAGCTGGAACTGGCTCGCTCAAGGCTTTGCCTGACGCAGATCGAGTTGCAATGGAAAAGTACGCAGGTCAAGAAATGACTACTGGTGACCAGGCCTACACCTACGCAAACCATTACATTGCAATTCACATGCAAGGTATTGCTGATGGCAAGACATACGAAGAAGTTTCAGGCGAGTACATGGCTGACAATGCAGCACTGCAAGCAGATCCTTCAAATCAGACTCTTGCTGGCAAGGTTGCCATGGAAGCTGGTCAGCGCCAGGCACTGTTCATGGGTTCGACCCTTCGCGGTCTACTCGGATTCACCTACGCATTCGCCACGATTGCAAAGATCGCTTTGATTGCCAGCTACACCTTGTTTATCTCCGGTGCACTGTTCTTGATCTTGGCATTCGCTGGATTCGCTCACCTGCGTAAGGCTGACGAAACTGCATAGTTAGCCGAACAATAAATGAGCCCTTCACAAAAGTGAGGGGCTCATTTATGTGCCTCTTCAGGCATGTCTTACGTGGTAGGCCCCGTCGGGATCGAACCGACGACCCACGGATTAAAAGTCCGTTGCTCTAACCAACTGAGCTAGAGGCCCACACCCGTTGCAAGCAACAAGGTTGTCCAAGTCTAATAGGTTGGCATCTAGACAAAACAACCGCAGTGATGGGACAGGTATGAAGATTGGCTTTATAGGCGTTGGCACCTTGTCAGCCGCCGTAGTTTCCGCAATGGCCCACAAATACCCAGAGCGCACGATCTACCTGTCCCCCAGGTCTGAAGACAAAGCCTCAGAGTTGGCTGAGAAGTTTCCACACGTTCACCGACTTGAATCGAATCAAGAAGTTATCGATGCAAGCGATATCGTGATGCTCGGGATGTTGCCGCCACAAGCCGAAGCTGTCATTACCTCACTGGCTTTCAACGAGCGTCACACAGTTGTCAGTTTTGTTGCGGGCATCAGCGCACATGACATCGGAGACATGGTTCGACCCGCGCATAAAGTTTGCCGCGTGACGCCAATTACGACCATTGAGCTGTTTGCCGGACCAATCACTATTTTCCCTGCCTTCGACGAAGTGGTCCAAGTCTTCGCGGGGCTTGGGGAAATCATTTCAGTTTCCAGCGAGCAAGACATGAAGCTACTGGGATGCTCATCAGCGATTCTGTCTACGTACTTTGAGTTTCAAAACACAGTGATCCGATGGGCCACTGCACAGGGTGTCGAAAATGAAACTGCGTCCACGTACATTCGCAATCTGTTATCAGGCCTTTCTGCTGTCGGATTAAGCAAGGCCAATTCAGAACTCGAGTCACTACCCGCCAAGCACCAAACGCCAGGCGGCTTAAATGAACGCGTGCGCAATGGGCTTATGGCTGCCGGCTGGTTTGACGAACTCAGCGCACAACTCGATATTTTGAACACCAAAGTGAACCTAACTGATCAGGTAAACGACTGAAATTTTCCCACTGTGCGTAGTGGGAATGTGAACAGTCCAAAAATGGTTAAGAATAGATACCAAGCAACCATTTATCGAAGAGGAGTTTGACCATGTACCCAGCACGCGACCTGTACACAGTGGTCGTGCCACCTGCCGACTCAATGGATGAGGGTGTGGCATCAGGCGGGGTTTTGATTCACGGTCTAACTGGTTTCATGGATGCTGGTGGTGGCGGGCGACTCGCTATCAAGCACATGTTGAACACCTTGCCTAATCGCCCGGTTGCTTACTTCCATGTTGACGAGCTTTACGACTACCGCGGTCGTCGCCCTCGCACAATCTTTGATTCCGACCATTACGAATCAATGGACATGCCCCACCTCACACTCAGCGAAGTCACCGATGGTGATGGACAAGTCTTTCTGCTCCTGCACGGTATTGAGCCAGACCTCGGTTGGCAAAGTGTTGTCCGTAGCATCTTGGAAATCATTCGTGAGTTTGGTGTTCGTATGACGGTAGGAGTTCACGCAATTCCATGGCCCGCTCCGCACACTCGCCCGGTTGAAGTGACTGCTCACTCAAGCGATCCAGATCTACTAGGAATCCATCAACCATGGGTTGGACAAGTTGAAATTCCTGGCAGCATGTCAGCGCTTATTGAAATTGAGTTAGCGAAAAACAAGATGCCAGCCATGGGCTTTGCAGCGCACGTGCCGCACTACTTGGCAAACGGTGACTACCCTAAAGCCGCACTTGCCTTGATCGACCAGATTGCACTCAGCACCGGCTTGATGATTCCACGCGATGACCTACGTAACGCTGCCGTTGAAATGGACGATGACGTTAATCGTCAGATCTTGGCTGTGGATGAAAATCGCGAAGTTGTTGCCTCACTTGAGGAACAGCACGACAACGTGATGGCATCACGTCGCGAGCTCACATCTGATGAAACGGGAAACATCGTGAGTGGCGACGAATTGGCCGCTCAACTTGAGAAGTATTTGGCCGACCTTGACGAAAAAGGTAAGTCGAACGACTAACTCTTATCCGATGAAAATCGGATAGCACCATCTGGGATTCGGGCATCTGGAAAAACTCGCGCACCCGCAGTGAGCTCTACACCAGCGCCGACCACCGCACCATCTGCGACAACGACACCAGTCAAAATCGAACCAGCACCAATGTGGGCGCCAGTTCCAATAATGCTGTTCTGGATGTCGGCACCCTCAGCAATGTGTGCTCCAGGGAAGATAACGCTTGCAGCAACTGTGGCTGTCGAAGCGACATGAGCACCGGCGCCAACATGAGTTCCCGCAGAAAGTCGCGACGCATCCCCAATAGTTGCGGTGTCATCAGCAATAAATTGACCAGCGCGCGAGCCAATCAGTGGTGACGGTGCATTACCCAACACTAAATCCGCCGAACCTTGCGCAAATGCCAGCGGAGTTCCAAGGTCGAGCCAATACCCATCATCAACAACACCAATCACGACTGCATCGCTACCCAATAATTCAGGGAATGTCTCACGTTCAACTGAGACTGGGCGACCCGCAGGAATGCGGTCAATGACACTTCGCTTGAACACGTAGCATCCAGCATTAATTTGGTCAGTCACAATCTCTTCAGGTGTAGTCGGCTTTTCGCGAAACTCAAGCACGCGGCCAGAGTCATCAGTCGGAACCAGTCCGTATGCTCGTGGGTCTTCTACGCGAGTGAGGTACAGGGCAACTGCCGCCTGCGCAATTTTCCATTTATCGACCAAGCCAACGAGATCCACGCCAGTGAGAACGTCACCGTTGAAAATTACGACTGGCTCATCCGGCCCACTTTGCAAATACCGTGCTGCGTTTCGAATTGCACCACCTGTGCCTAGCGGTTCATCCTCAACTGCATAAACGAGTTCGACCCCAAATTCAGAACCGTCACCGAAATAGCTTTCAAAAACTTCCGCGCGATAAGACGTTCCCAAAATGATTCGGGTGATGCCAGCTTCGCGGGCACGCGCAATCTGGTGTTCGGTACAAGGGAACCCAGCAACGGGCAGCATCGGCTTTGGTGTCGCAATAGTAAGTGGGCGCAGCCGAGTACCTTGACCACCGACTAACAGAATCGCTTCGCGCACGGTCTCACTCTGCCATATCCGCGTGGGGGCTACTACGCGGGATGAACTACGTGCGTGACTTTTTCGGAGTCCAGAGCCTTCATGACATCGTCATTCATCGGACGATCGACCAGGACAACCGAACAACCCAATAACAACGGCAGAGCACAGTGCAGAAGTATTCGATCTTCCTTCGTGTGCTCTCCGACAACCGCATAACGCATTCCTGCCACGATTCCGAATGGTTCAGCTAACGCTGGCGCAGTGGACGTCAGTTGGGCATAAGACCCCTGCTCACCACCGAGAACCAGTGCGGGTTCGTCAGTATTCACCGACCACCGCGGTGCAAAGTGGTCACCAAATCCACGGACGAGAAGGGATCCATTTTCGGCGCCAGCAGGTACGTCGGGATCAACCATCCCATACGGGTCGCGACAAATATAGACATCGTTGTGCGAACCTGGCGCCTGTCCTGCGTCGTAATGACGATTCCACAAACAGACATCCGCATCATCAGCCGCCGCCAAACCGTTTGCCAGCATCGCACCTAGCCACACAGATGATTGCCAATGATTTCCAAGCCGAACATCAATTGAGGAATCTTCATCGCATTCGAGACCATCCACCAACATGTTGGCCGCTTTACTGACCGCATTCATGTAGGTAACGCCAGACAATTCAATTCGCCCAGCTTCACCGAGCCATGTCACAAACGGTTCGTTGCTGCGCGTGCGAGCAAACTTTTGAAATTCATTCCACATATGCAGGCTATCGACGTGGCTTGTAGGTGCGTTCAACAATTGCGGAGTATCCCAGCGCATTACGAAGACGCACCTGCACGGTGTACTTCACACCCTTCTTCCACGAAACACCAACGAAGTAATCTGCATCGCGAATTGTTCGCTTCCAAGGTGTCCATGTTTTTCCACCATCTTGTGAAAAGCGATATGCCTTGAATGCAAGAGGGATGCTTTCTTCGGTGCTCGGCGACCAGCCCACCACCGTGCGTTTAGCGTCGCGACGAATGAAAGTAATTTCGTTAACGGGATGTGGTTTTTCGCTGACGGTGACAAGTGACGAGCGTGGCGGCAAATCTACTGTGCCAACCGTGGCTGAAATGACCACTGCATACGTGCCAACTGGAACCGGATTACCTTCGTTGTCCACGCGATTCCAGGTGTAACTTAACCGACCTGCTGCAGCTTGCAATGCAGAATTTGTGAACACTAACGAGCCGTCATCTTCATTAACGACATCCACTGTCCATGTGGCATTCGCTGGGAGGTTCGCACCTACGGTGACTGGGGCCGACGATGAGCTATCAATCAGTGTCGGGGAAATATCGACCTTTTGAAGTACGGGTATTAGCAGTGTCGAAATTTGCTCGCGAATCGCTGGGACATACGGATACAGATATTTACCGGGGCACGCAGTGAGTCCCACATCTCGATGTGCTGAAATCACTGGTGTAGAAGCAACTGTTCCACTCTTGTACTTCGACAATCCTGAAGTGTCATTCGAAGGAACACGAGCGGTGGCATTCGGATCGAGCCCATACGGCGCAATTTTCCAGGCCATCACTTGCGCAACTGACGACGAGATTGCTGCAGCTTCCTGAGCAGTTACTGGTGTTGTTTCGAAATTGCCCATGACCGATACGGCAAACGTATTCAGATTCATTCCGGCAGTGTGCGCGCCAATAACCGGCGGCGAATTGTCCGTGCACGTTGCGCCTAAATTACAGTTTGCCCGGCCTTCATAAATCGTTCCGTACTTGTCAACAAAATAGTTGTAGGCAATGTCCGCGTAACCTTTTGTATGCGTGTAGTAGTAATACAAACCACGAACAATTCCGGGAGATTCCTCGGGTGTGTAATTAGCCACCCCAGCGGTGTGATGAATAAAGCCAGCAATGATTTTGGTTCCGTACTTGAGGTGCGCGTCCCGCCATGTTTCATCCGCACCCCAGTCAGCACGCGAAATGATGCGGGGTTTTGCGACAACGGCACCGGTTGGCGAAATAACTACGTTTGATGTGTTGGCAACAGCGTTGTGTTGAATTGCCATGAGCGCGCGATCAGAGGAACTCACTTGTGAATTGATGAGCGAGATGCGCAGGTCGCGCGGTAAAGCCGATGACGGACTACGGAGTCGAACTTGAATACCTGTTGCTTCACCAGTCAACAGCGGATCGGTACCACTGCGTGCACTGAGGGCTTCTAAAGATGTCGGGTCCGCGTCGTGATCAGGACTATCGGACAGCGACGTCCATGGTGTCCACGCCGAATTCTCGTGAACTCGAACTTGGAAATAAGCCTTGGCGACAAGAACGCCATCCCAGGTCACGCCGACAAGCGAAAAGGGTTGAGTGTTCGTCGAGCCAACAAGTTCGAGTTGATAACTGCCATCAGACAGCCGAATCTGCGATTTTGCCGAAGTAACAAGAAGCTCTTGATCTCGAACTGGTGCCTTGTGTTTGATAACCGCACTGCTTGGGCTCGCAAATCCCACTGCCCCTAGAAAGGTCGCAAAAATCAGGCCAAGACTGGCCTTTTTTAGTGCGCCGTAGGGAAGCATGCTTCAAATCTACCCCGCTAAGTCACACGAATCACTTCTGTCACACACCAGAAAAGCCCGTTTTTATGTGATTTTGCTAAATCTGTGGTCTGGGCACCCTGGAAATCTGACGTAACATCTTTATACGTCGATATTTGAGTGACGGATTTAAACGTTCACCACCGCACCAGGAGCCAAGAAATTGTCTTTGCAAGGAAAGCATCGAGTTCGCACTGGGCCTAAGCATCCGTGGATGCGCCGACTCACTGCAACTACTGCTGTCATGCTCCTGATCGGGACGGCCGCAGGCGGCGGTGCCTCATATGCCATCAACAATTTGGGCAAGCACATTAAAACAATTAATAGTGGCGAGCTCAAGCACGTTGATAAGGCGAAGACTGTCAAGGTCACCGACACTAGTGCCACAAATATTTTGATCATGGGCTCAGACTCACGATCCGGCGCCGGAAACACAGGCTACGGAAAAGTGTCTGGCGCTCGCTCCGACACAACCCTGCTTGTTCACATTTACAAGGGACGCAAAGCAGCCACAATCGTGTCGATCCCACGCGATACGTACGTGAAGCTTCCACCGTGCACGGATTCCAAAGGCAACCAGTACGGCGTCTGGAGTGCCAAATTTAATGCGGCTTTCTCCGAAGCGGGACCTATCTGCACAATCAAAACGGTTGAATCTGTTACCGGCGTACCAATTAACAAATTTATGGTCCTGGACTTCAACGGATTCAAACAAGTTGTCGATGCAGTTGGTGGCGTCGAAGTGTGTTTGACCTCGCCCGTTTACGACCCAGTGCGCAAAGGCATCGGCGGCAGTGGACTCAACCTCCCAGCTGGATACAGCACAATCTCAGGCAAACAGGCCTTGGCATTTGTTCGTGCTCGCGAATCACTAGGTGATGGCAGCGACATCGGTCGCATCAAACGCCAACAAGAATTTTTGTCATCGATGGTACGCAGCCTGCTGTCGTCAGGAATGTTAAAGAATCCAGCAACGATGTACAAGGTTCTTGGTGCAATCACGAGCTCGATGACCACAAGTGAAGATTTGGCAAGCGTTCCTGCGCTTGAAAACTTTGCCCTGTCCATGTCGGGCATCTCGCCACAAAACATCAAGTTTGTGACTGTGCCATTTGATTACGTTGGCAAGGGAAATGTTGGCTTCAATACCAAGTCGCAAGAACTCTTTGATGCACTCATCGCTGACAAGCCATGGCCACCAGTAGCACCCACTCCATCCGTGTCACCTTCAAGTTCAGCATCGCCGAAGTCCACCAAGACTGCGTCACCAACTCCGACCCCAAGTGAAAGCGGAGTTATCAGCCCAGGATCGTACAGTTGCACCGAAGGTAATAATCGAGTGAAGAAGTAACTACTCCGAAGTTTCTTTATTAGTGCTCGTCAAGAAACCTACGCCCCACGACATTTGCATGGTGGCAAGTGCGACTGGCAGCCACACGGCGCCTCCCCTGGCGCGTTTGACCAGTGACAGCGACGATCCAATCGTGAGAGCTACGTAACCGATTGGAGCCAAGAATCCCCAGAAAGTTAATGGGAACGACTGAAGTGCACCCCCCAGCAAACCTAAGGCTGTTCCTGCTACCACGCCAACTACTGCGGTTGGTGGTGCAAAATATCTGAGCGCTGATTTTCCTTTACGCGTTTCTGGATGACGACGCATGACTTCGTGACGCCACGAACCATATTGAAAATATTGTTTCGCTAATTTCCGAATAGAGGGCCGCGGACGGTAAGTCACAAACAACTTTGGGTTGAACCACACCACGCCACCTGTGTGACGAATGCGAAAATTCATTTCCCAATCTTGGGCACGCGTGAATGCGGGATCGTATCCCCCAACTCTTTGCAAAGCACTTCTACGAAAAACGCCAAGGTAAACCGTTTCAGCGGGACCTTCTTTGCCACCTGTGTGGAATGCTGCTGAACCAACACCTAACGGGCTCGTCATAGCGGCAGCCACAGCTTTCTCGAAAGGAGTCACACCGACCGCCCCCATGATGCCTCCGACATTGTCGGCGCCGGTGCGTTCAAGGGTTTCGATTGCAGTAGTGATGTAGCCGGGGGAAAGTTCGCAGTGCGCGTCAACGCGCACAATTATTTCTTCCGTTGTTGCCTCGATAGCAAGATTCAATCCCTCGGGGGTTCGACCTGTCGGATTGGCCACAGTTGTGACGCGTGAATCGTTCGCCGCAAGTCTGTCGGCTACTTCCTGTGTTCGGTCTGCGGATGGTCCAATGGCAAGCACGACATGGAGATTGCCTGGATAACCTTGATTAAGAATGGCCGAAACTGCTGACTCGAGGTAGTTTTCCTCGTTCAGCACAGGCATGATTACGCCGACGTCGGGCCATTGGGTCACATGACTACGTTAGTGGGCAAGGTATCGTTGCCATGTGGCGCGTCTCTCCGTTATTGGTACTGGGTACCTTGGTTTAACCCATGCTGTCTGTATGGCCAGTGTTGGGCATACCGTCGTTGCGTTGGACATTGATGAAGCCAAAATTGCCGCTTTGCATAACGGTGTTATTCCCTTCCACGAGCCAGGATTGGCCCAGATGCTGGTCGAGCAACTCGATTCAGGCCGACTAGCGTTCACAACGTCGTGGCAGCATGTGGCAGATAACGCAGACATTCACTTTCTTTGTGTCGGCACTCCCCAACTTCAAGGATCACATGCCGCTGACATGTCTCAAGTCTTTGGCGCCGTCGAGTCCTTGGCACCACTGTTGACATCGCCGTGTGTTGTGGTCGGTAAGTCCACTGTGCCAGTTGGTACCGCACAAAGTCTTGCTGACAAGATCATCAGTCTCGCGCCAGCTGGGCAATCAGCCCACCTGGTCTGGAATCCAGAATTCCTTCGTGAAGGATTCGCAATCAAAGACACTTTGCATCCAGATCGCATTGTGCTTGGTGTTCAGCACGATGTAGACGTGGATGCATTAAAGGATGTTTACGAAACTTCGCTCGAAGGTGGCACACCACTCGTTGTAACGGATTACCCAACAGCTGAACTTGTGAAAGTCGCTGCAAATGCGTTCCTTGCTACCAAAATTTCTTTCATCAATGCATTTGCTGATCTTGCCGATACTGTCGGCGCAGACGTCACTACCTTGGCCGACGCAATCGGACACGACACACGCATCGGGCGACGATTCTTGAATGCCGGTGTTGGCTTTGGTGGCGGTTGCTTACCAAAAGATATTCGTGCACTTCAAGCACGCGCAACAGAATTAGGACTTGCCGAACAATTCGCTTTCCTGACACATGTGGATGCAATCAATAAGAGTCGCCGTAGTCGAGTTGTCGACATGGCAACGGATGCACTTGGTGGCAGCGTCTCCGGCAAAGACATCACAGTTCTTGGTGCGGCATTCAAACCCGACAGCGATGACGTGCGCGATTCACCAGCGCTTGATATTGCTGTGACACTCGCAGGTCTCGGGGCCAACGTCACAGTGCACGATCCAGAGGCCTTACACAATGTGCGAGCCCTTCATCCGATGTTGTCTACAGATGATGATGTGCTGGTCGCTCTTGCAAATGCCGACCTTGTACTGCACCTCACTGAATGGGTGGAGTACCGCGAACTAGATCCTGCTGTCGTGGGGTCGATTGTTAATCAGCGAATTGTTATTGACGGACGCAACATGCTCGACCGAGAATCATGGTCAGCAGCAGGTTGGCAAGTTACTTATCTTGGGAAGCCAGGTTCGCAAGCTGCGCTTTAAGTGCATCGCCTTTATTGATTGCCTGCTCACGCAAATCAACTTGAAAATCGATGAGCTTCGTCGCCGTCGTACGGGCAATGTCATCAGTTCCACTAGCAATAATTCGTGCAGCCAATAAACCAGCATTGCGCGCGTTGCCAATACCAACAGTTGCGACCGGGACACCCGCGGGCATCTGCACAATCGACAAGAGCGAATCGAGGCCCTCTAGATGTTGCAGAGCAACAGGAACGCCAACCACTGGAAGAACTGTGAGTGAGGCGATCATGCCTGGCAAGTGCGCAGCTCCGCCAGCGCCTGCAATGATGACGCGCAGACCTTTATCCGCAGCTTGCTTGGCGTAGCTGACCATGTCCTCTGGCATGCGGTGAGCCGACACGACAGAAGCATCTGCTTCAATTCCTAGTTCCTTGAGAACATCCGCAGCAGCCTGCATTGTCGGCCAGTCCGAGTCACTGCCCATGATGATTCCAACAAGTGCGCTACTCATCAATGACTCCAGTGAGGTAATCGGCTGCATGCCATGCGCGTGCAGTCAGGTCGTCTCTATTCTCGCCTGAAACATTCACATGACCAATTTTGCGCCCTGGTTTAACGGCCTTGCCATACAAATGCACTTTAATTCCGGGGTCACGTGCCATCACATGACGGAATGCACTGTGCAAATCATCGAGATCTTTACCTAATAGATTAACCATCACTGTCACGGGCGATGTTGCCGCCGGTGAACCAAGTGGCCAATCCAAGACTGCGCGCAAATGATTTTCGAATTGGCTCGTTATTGCGCCATCCATACTCCAGTGCCCTGAATTGTGCGGACGCATCGCGAGTTCATTGACAAGAATTTCTGACCCTGTATCGAACAGTTCAACGGCAAGCATTCCAGTGACATCCAGTTCAGCAGCAATGCGCAGTGCGATTTCTTGTGCTTGGGTAGCACGTTCGTCTGAAAGGTCTGGACACGGTGAAATTACTTCGTGACAAATTCCATTTGTTTGCGTTGACTGAACAATTGGGTAGGCGACGCATTGCCCTTGTGGACTACGCGCTACTTGGGCAGCAAGCTCGCGTACGAATGGCACGAGTTGTTCAGCAAGCACTCGAATGTCCGCGGCTTGAATTTCGGCAACTACTGTTTTTGCTTCGGCAAGGTCGTCAACCACCCATACACCTTTGCCGTCGTAACCACCGCGAGCAGTCTTAATGACAAAGGGCCAGCCGACAGTGTCGCCAAATTCAACTAGGTCCGACTCTTTCGAGATAACTTTCCATTGTGGGCACGGTATGCCCGCTTGAGTAAGCGCCTCACGCATTGAAATCTTGTCTTGGGCGTACTGCAAGGCGTGTGGACCAGGACGCACGGCAATACCTTGCGCAATAAGTTTTTCTAAAAATTCTGTTGGCACATGCTCGTGGTCGAATGTCACCACGTCACAACCTTGGGCAAATGCTTCGATGGCATCCCAATCGTGATGGCTGCCGATGATTGTGTCTGGAATTACTTGCGCAGCGCTGTCAGTGGCCGTTGCAGAAAGTACGCGAAGTTCGATACCAAGATTGATCGCGGCTGGTTGCATCATGCGGGCAAGTTGGCCCCCACCAATAACTCCGACTCGAGGTGCGCTCACTATGCCAAGCCTAGTCGGCACTTACACATAGAACCACTTAGTGAAAATACTTAGTGAAAGTAATGAACGACTGGCGCAAACAACAAGGCCAGGACGCCTGGGGCGTTGTTGACGAAGTGAGTCACCATAGCTGCAGTCGTACTCCCGGTACGCCGACGCACTTCACCGACCACAAGACCAATCGCAAAGAGAATCAAGAGACGTTGAGGTTCAAAGTGATACAACGAAAAGAGTGCTGAGGAAATGAGCAGCACCAGCCACTGGTTGAGGTGAGCTTTGCTCAATGCGCCAAATAGCAATCCGCGGAACGCTAACTCTTCGACAATCGGTGCACCGAACAGCGCGAATAGGCAAAAAACTACCAGCACTATGCCGTGCTGGTTAGTGGCGGCATTTCCAGCATTCGAAGACAACGGGCCAGTGAAATGCTGGGTGAGCGTCGCTGTGATTCCACCAATAATCAGCGAGGCCACACCTGCTAACGCACCAAACCGCAAGTGAGCTCGTTTGGAACTCAGCCCTAGGTCGATACGTGGTCCGTTGCCCTTTTTGATGGTGCAATACACAGGCCACCCAGCCAACAAGATCCACGGTGTGACGAAACTTGCGATCAAACCCCAGCCGTTTTCAATGTCGATGTGACGGCTGATCATTGCCAAGGCAACTGCTAGGCCCAGTCCCATCGCACCGACTAGTGAGACCGCTACATCGCCAAGTCCCCACGAAGGCAACACCAGATGTGTTCCAAGTGCGTGCGCTTGGCGATACGCCCACGGGGCACCCGGAAATTCAGGTACACCTACGTAAGTCGATTGATCTAGATTCGGCACATGGAGCGATTGCGACGAATTGTCGAACTCGTCGTGCTCGTGTGTCGAATCTGGGCTCATACCTAGTAACGATAGTGGTCGGGCTTGTAAGGTCCTTCGACCTTGACACCGAGGTAGTCCGCCTGTGTCTTGCTGAGCTCTGTTAGCTTCACGCCAAGTGCGTCAAGGTGCAAACGAGCAACCTTTTCGTCAAGGTGCTTTGGCAATACGTGGACACCAATTTCGTACTCGTCACCCTTGGTGAAAAGTTCGAGCTGAGCAAGTACCTGGTTTGTGAATGAGTTGCTCATCACGAACGAAGGGTGCCCAGTTGCATTGCCGAGGTTCAGCAAACGGCCTTCACTCAGCATGATGATCGAGTGCCCATCTGGGAATACCCATTCATCAACCTGTGGCTTAATGGTGCGGCGCACAATTCCAGGAAATTGTCCAAGACCAGCAATATCGATTTCATTGTCGAAATGACCGATGTTGCCAACAATGGCCTGGTGCTTCATCTGGTTCATGTGCTCAACGGTGATGACGTCCTTGTTACCAGTCGCTGTGATGAAAATGTCGGCGTAGGACAATGTGTCTTCGATTGGCAATACTTGGTAACCGTCCATGGCTGCCTGGAGTGCACAGATCGGATCGATTTCCGAAATGATGACTCGAGCACCTTGGCCGCGAAGTGATTCAGCTGAACCCTTACCGACGTCGCCGTAACCTGCGACAACTGCAACCTTTCCACCAATCAAGGTGTCTGTGGCGCGGTTGATACCGTCGATCAAACTGTGGCGAGTTCCGTACTTGTTATCAAACTTGCTCTTGGTCACAGAGTCATTGACGTTAATCGCAGGGAACTTAAGCACGCCTTCTTTGTGCATTTCGTAAAGACGGTGAACACCCGTTGTGGTTTCTTCAGTCACGCCTTGAATCTGAGCGCCAACATTCGTCCAACGTGTCGCGTCTTCTTTAAGTGAGCGCTGAAGAAGTGTCAGCACAACACCGAACTCTTCTGAGTCTGCGCCGGCAGGATCTGGAACATAGCCAGCAGCTTCGTATTCGGCACCCTTGTGTACCAACATGGTCGCATCGCCACCATCGTCAAGAATCATGTTCGGTCCGCCGTGGCCTGGCCACAACAGTGCCTGCTCAGTGCACCACCAGTACTCTTCGAGAGTTTCGCCCTTCCAGGCAAACACTGGAACACCATTTGGTGCATCAACAGTTCCATGTGGACCGACTGCGACCGCGGCAGCGGCATGGTCCTGGGTTGAGAAAATATTGCACGATACCCAGCGAACTTCTGCGCCGAGTTCTACAAGAGTCTCAATCAACACAGCAGTTTGAATCGTCATGTGCAACGAGCCCATGATGCGGGCGCCCTTGAGCGGCTTGGACTGACCAAACTCCGAACGCATAGCCATGAGGCCAGGCATTTCATTTTCAGCTAGTCGGATTTCATTGCGACCGAATTCGGCTAGCGAAAGGTCAGCAACTTTGTAGTCGTTAGGGGCAAGCGCCATGACGGAACTCCTCGTGGTGGGATCTTGAACATTTCCGCAGCGTCACGAGGCTTCGATGGTCTGCGTTCTTTCCCTATTCTGTCATGCCGTGGTGAAATCTGGCTCAGTGAGGGCTAGGCGCGCACGAAGTCTGGTTCAAGGAAGACATAACGCGCGTTTGGCAATGCCGAGCGCAGGATGCCTTCAGCTTCATCAATGCCAGCGACAATGTCTGCGGCAGTTGCAGCTGGAGACACCGCGATTTTTGCCGCAACAAGTAACTCGTCCGGACCAACGTGCAGCGTCCGCAAGTGGATGACCTGTTGGACTAGCGGTGCAGATTCAAGTGCCTTGCGTGCTGCGTCATTTTCTTCTGGCAGCGCCGATTCTCCGACAAGCATGCTGATCATTTCACGCACCAAAATGATGGCAATCACAATCAACAGCAGGCCGATACTCATTGCGCCCAGCCCATCCCAACGGCCATCGCCGGTGATTGAGGCCATGCTGACCCCAATGAAGGCAAAGATCAAACCAATCAGCGCACCAAGATCTTCCAGCAAGATCACAGGTAATTCAGGTTGCCGAGCATCCTGAACAAATTGGATAAGTGACCGCGAGCCGCGTGACTTATTGGCCTCACGAATTGCAGTTCGAAATGAAAGCGTTTCAAGAATTATGGCGACTGTGAGAACTGCGATAGCAACTTTCACATCTTTCACATGTTCCGGGTGCTGCACTTTATGGACACCCTCGTACAACGAATACAAACCACCGACAACAAATAAAACAATTGCTACTACGAAACCGTAGATGTAGCGCACGCGCCCATAACCGAATTGGAATTTTTCTGTTGCTTCGCGTCGAGATCGTTTGCCACCCACGAGTAACAACACTTGGTTCAACGCATCCGCAACAGAGTGGATTGCTTCGGACAACATGGATGCTGAACCAGTAATCCCGAATGCAACGAACTTACTTACTGCGATTCCAGAATTTGCAGCCAATGCTGCAACAACTGCTTTCGTGCCACCTTCAGTGCTCATATTTAAGAGCGTACGTTAGTGCAGCCCAGCCTTCAACTGCACAATTGGGGCAATCGGTGTTGGATCAATTCCCATAGCAAGTGCAGCATAAACACTGGCCCAGTCAGTCGGCACAATAATCGAGGCAATTCGCGCTAAACGATGTTCACCACGCGACGCCAATTCCGTCATCGCAATGCCGCGTGCATCAACAAGTTGCTTAATAACTTGCACTCGCTTTGTTACTGAGTCGTGTTCGCCGTCATCGCGCATCAGCACAAGGTGAATACGTCGTTCGAGTTGTTCAGAAACACGATCACGGAAAATGTCATCTTCTTCAAGTGGGCGAGCAAGCACACCGTCGAAGGTGACGATTTGATTGTGACCAACTTCTGGCAGACCACCATGAACTGCGGGCAACTTTGCGTTCTCAGCCAACTGAGCCATGAATCGACCGGTCACTGCGCGACCAATCGCACCGGTTCCCCACAACATTGGAACGGACTCAGCCAATGCCACGCCAAGCGTCTTGGCCACATTGTCGAGCGATGGAACTGTCACACCGTTTTCGACGGAAAGTTGGTCCATTAAATCTGCAGTCTCAAGAAAATCTTGGTCTGAAATTTCGGCGATGCCCAGTGCGTTAGCGACCATCAACAGTGGTGTGGCAATTGTCCAAAGCGACGCACGTGGCATGCGACCTTTGGCATCAATAGCCACGTGGTGGCCACCGCTTAAATGTTCAGAGATTGCCGCGAGTTGGCTACCTGCGGCACCGATTGTGACCAGACGAGCGCCACGACGGGCAGCTTCGTTGGCTACCGTCAAAGTTTCTTCAGTTGAACCTGAACACGACACTGCAACAACGAGATCAATTGACGAAACCCAGCCAGGCAAAGTGTGCGTACGTTCAACAACAATCGGGATTGATGATGAAGGCCCAGCGACGGCGGCAAGAACATCGCCCGAAACGCCGGAACCACCCATACCGGCAACGATGATTGCCCGCGGTTTTCCATCGGCCGCAATACGAGCGATAACTTCTCGGTCAATCGATGCAAGTGATTCACGCATCTGGGCACCTGAACTTGCAACCGCGGTGAGCATGTCACCAGGATCGGCTGCAAACATTCGATCTTGATCATCCAGAATTAATTCGTCAATCATTACTAGTCATCCTTTGGCAGCAGCACTGGAATTGAATTCACAACCGCAAAACTCTTGCCACAGGTGTCACAACGAAACGACAACGCTTCGGTGCGAGCCACGGTTTCGTCTGCCGCATTGAGTCCCATTAAGTGACCATGGTCATGCGGACACACCATCAGATCTAAAACACTCATTAAGCAACTTCTTTCATGAGGGCGATAATGCGATCACGAAGTGCGACCATGGCTTCCGTTGTAGCTGCCTCGACGTTGAGCCTGAGTAAAGGCTCAGTGTTACTTGCGCGCAAGTTGAACCACCACGTGCCACCACTGACGGTAAGGCCATCCATGGTGTCCGTTTCAATTCCACCCTCGGCAGTAAACACGTCAAGAACGTGCGCAGTGACGGCACTAGCGTCAGCTACCGTCGTATTGATTTCCCCACTTGAAACGTAGCGAGAAAAAGGTTCGAGCAATTCGCTGAGCGTGGTTCCCTCTGGGGTTTCCCCCAACGCAGCCAGTGCGTGCATCGCCGCAAGCATGCCCGAGTCAGCTCGCCAAAAATCTCGAAAATAGAAGTGACCTGAATGTTCGCCACCAAAGATTGCGTTCGTTTCAGCCATCGTCGCTTTGATAAAGGAATGGCCGACTCGGGTACGTACTGGCTTTCCGCCGAGTTCAGAAACAATTTCTGGGACCGCACGGGAGGTAATCAGATTGTGAATGATCGATGCGCCTGGTTCTTTCAGAAGCTCGCGGCTAGCAATCAATGCAGTCAGTGTTGAAGGATCGACAATGTCGCCATTTTCATCCACGACAAAGCAACGATCTGCATCGCCATCAAATGCCAAACCAATATCTGCCTTAACCTCGCGGACTTCGGCTTGGAGGTCCCGCAGATTTTCAGGATCGATGGGATTGGCTTCATGATTCGGGAACGTTCCATCAAGCTCGAAGTACATCGCATCAATAGTCAGAGGCAATGCTGGTAGGAAGTCATCGCCCAACACGGCTGGAACGGTATAACCACCCATTCCGTTTCCGGTGTCGATGACGACATGAAGTGGTCGACTTTTTTCAAGTGGAACAAGTTCGCGTAGGAAGTTGGCGTAATCAACCAGCATGTCTTGATCGCGCGAAGTTCCGCGCGGCCCTGCATACGTAGGTAGATTTTCTGATTCCAACATGGAACGAATTTCAGCAAGTCCAGATTCTTGCCCTACCGGAGCAGCACCAGCACGACACAATTTGATTCCGTTGTATTCGGCAGGGTTGTGGCTTGCGGTGAACATTGCACCAGGTACGTCAACGCGTCCAGCGGCAAAATAAAGTCCATCAGTTGAGCACAAACCAATGTTGATGACGTCTACACCAGCGGCGTTAACACCGTCGATGAACGCAGCCACTAAATCTGGGCCAGTAGGACGCATGTCGTGACCGACCACAATTGTGCCTGCGCCACCATCTGCCAAGCGGATCTTTAGCACCTCGACAAATGCCGTTCCCACTTCACGGGCAAGGTCCGGGCCCCACTGGTCAGGAACGACACCACGGATGTCGTAGGCCTTGATGAGGGCTGAAAGATCGCGCATTAGGCAAGTCTATTGGGGCTTTAAAGGCAAACCTTTGAAAGTGCGAAGGACTTGAGCTATTTGCCGTCATCTCGTAGCACCCGCAAGTGTCCACGGCGATTTACTTCTATTACAGACTCTTCGGGGTTGACTCGACCTGCTTCGCGCACAGCGTTTGCCAAGGCTTCCAGATCATCTGTGCTGGGCTTGAGCGCCTCTGGGTCGGGTGCAAGGCGAACAACTTCCCAACCCTTAGGTGCGGTCAAACGATTGCTGTGCATCTCGCACAGGTCGTAGCAGTGGGGTTCTTGGTAAGTCGCCAATGGCCCGAGTACTGCCGTTGACTCGGCGTAGACATACGTCAATGTCGCAACAGCACGAGCGCTGCACGACGGCTTAGAGCAATGACGTGTTCCCACATTGGTCAAACTATCCGACATAGGCTGACATCATGACATTTGACGCGCCTAGAAGAGTCCGACGTGACCCTCATGGCCGTGGGATGCGCGGTCCAATGCTTCCGCATGTGGCCCCGGCCTATCGCACTAGTGATGCGGCGTTCGCCGAGGAAATGCGCGAAGCCGTCGAGGATTTAGATTCCCGCTGGGGTGAGGATTTAACCCATGTGTCTTTTGTGTTTGAAGAGATTCCCAGCCTGCGTGACTTGATGATGCATCAACATTTTGTTCCGCTGGGTCGAGCAGAACGTGGAAATCCATCCAAAATTGTGATCTACCAGCGCCCTATTGAATTGCGGGTCAATGAGGACCGAAATTTAGGCAGACTCATAAGAGATGTTTTGGCAGAAAATGTGGGATTGCTGTTCGGGGTGAATCCCGATGAAGTTGATCCGGATTATGTTGGACCAAATTTAGATCGGTAACGATCAGCCAGCTTGGGCGCGCTTTAGGCGGCGACGCTCACGTTCGGAGAGACCGCCCCAAATACCAAAGCGCTCGTCGTTTGATAGCGCATACTCAAGACATTCAGCCTTCACGTCGCATGATGCACATACGCGCTTTGCTTCGCGGGTTGATCCGCCTTTTTCTGGGAAGAAAGCTTCGGGGTCAGTCTGTGCGCACAGCGCACGTTCATGCCACCCAAGTTCGTCAGTTTCGGTGAAAGGTAACAGAGCGAATTCGCTCATGTGATTCCTCCTCGTCGTGCGCAACCAGTTCGCGCCACCATTGCGTGACATGTACTTTGTGTTGCACGGCCTGTTGACCTTCACAAATTACAGCGGTGTTATTCGATTAAGTCAAGTCGAAAGTGGCTATTTGAGTGCTTTTTTACGAAATAAGAGGATAAATCGCCGTGATATTAGATATTTGTGGCAAGTTGCACTCAAAGACGCCAAAAAAGATATATGGTGGCCACTTTTGTTGTGGGAACACACCCTCAAGCCAAAATGGCGACCTGTGTGCTGTCATAGACTGAAAATCAATTTCAGTTCAACGGGGGCACGATGAATAAATTTTCGCAGCGGTATTTGGCAACTGCTCTTGCAGGTTTTGCGCTGACAGGTGGCCTTGTTGCTAGTACACAAAGTGCAGCCACTGCTGCGGGCGGTACTGGAAGTTGGGGCACCTTCGCCACTACCGATCCCACATCAGGTGCAACAGCTGGGACACTCAACCTCGACTCCCCTGGGTTTACCTCGAACTCAGCGACGTGGACAACTAACTCAACAGGAGTGAGTGCGCCAAGTGGCAACTCGACGTGGCTGAACACGGCCACACCCTCCGGAGGCGAATACGGCACGTCTCGTGGCTTGAACTATTTACAAATTGGAAACGCCCGCAATGGCGCCGATTCAACAACGACCTTCAACTTCACTGTCCCAACACCTGCTGCGGGCTGGTCATTCACTGTTGGCGACATTGATGCCGATACGTTGACAATTTCGGCCAAAGATAAGAACAACAATTCAGTTGCCGTTTCTACTTGGTTCCAAAGCGCATTCAACTACTGCACCGGTACACCAACTCCCTGCGGTACCGCATCGGATGTACCTACCTGGGATGCAACGAGCACTCTTACCGGAAATGGGTCAGACACACTTGGCGCAGCAGCATGGTTTAAGCCAAGTGCATCCATATCAAGTTTGACTTTCACCTATCACAAACTGGTTGGATTCCCTTCATTTCAATTGTGGTTTGCCGGAGATAACAACCCTGCTCAAAATTACAAGGTGACATTTGTAGCGCGGCAATGTCCGACCTACGCGGCTGTGATGGCAAATAAGGCTCGCAATAACATCGCGGAAGCAACCTCTGCAGTGGGCGTTGACAGCCTGTACTCGGGGGTCAACGCAGGTCCAGTGCGTCCCTCTGTTGAGGATCTCGCTGGCACCGGACAAAATTCGTGCACACCAATCACAAATTGGAAGTTTGCAACCGGAACAAAGATTGCAGGTAAAGACACCGGCACATTCGGGGCTCTTTCCAAAGTTGGTGCAACGGCACCGGCATCTGTGCAAACGCTCACAACGCAAAGTTCGATTCCTGAACTTGACCAATTCGGCACAGACACAGGCCGTACCATTTCGGGTGCGGTGACCTACAACATGACAGCTGACGACGTCGCAAATGCAACCGCACGCAAATACTGGGTGCAAGGCGGCGCTCCGGGAGACCCTCTCAGTGGGCAGTCATCGTCATTAGGGTTTGCCACATTACGATGCTCGATTGATAACGCCAACGCAGACAATGTTGAGTTCGCTTCATTTGCAGCGACAGCCCGCCACATGTTCTGCTACGCGTACTACGTGAGCAATGCTCCACAATCTGGAAACATCTACATTCGCAAGTACGTACCTGCAGGTCCGAATTCGAAGTTTTCCTTTGGCGGTGATGTGAGCTTTACCCCTGGCGGTAAGTTCTCATTGAACTCAACAAATTCGGTCAGCAGTAACGGCTCGGCTGGTGAAGTTGCTACATTCATTCGCGCAGTTGGTGAAGCGTGGACAGTCACCGAAGACCTTCCATCCAGTCCTTACCAATTCGACACGATGTGGTGCTACGCATATGCACATGGTGGCAATGGCTCTTCTCTCACCACATACTCATCAACGTGGAACATCGATGCAGCAAATCGTAAAGTTGTCATCGTTTTGGCTGCAGGTGAAGACGTTGGTTGTGTTTACCAAAACAAATTTGCACCGAGTGCCCAACTTGAGTTGTACAAGAAATCGGTAGGAAATGTGGGGGTATTTCCATTCTCAGTTACCTTCACTCCAAGTGGAGATACCAGTACGAATGTCACTCCCAACGTTGTGACGACCGAGAATCTGATGCCAGTTTCGATCTTCGCCAATAATGCAATCGATCCAACCCAACCCATCTCGTTAGGCGAAACTTTGCCAAACTCATACGGTGGTCATTGGAATCCACCTGGCACACCAGCAACGATTGAATGTGCAGCCGTGGACAGCTCGGGAGCACTTATCACCGCGCCAACCACAAGCGTTTCAAATTCCGGCGCGTTTGCCGCAACGATCACACCTAATACAACTAATGGATCCAAGCAAGCATGCACTGTGACAAATAACTTTGTCCCTAATGCCTCAATCACGATTAAGTCGGTGATCATCGGCGGCACGTCGTCGGTCAGCGTTGATTCGGGTGCCGTTATTAACGAGGCAAACGGAGCGCTCGTTGACCCAACTGACGGACTCACCCCGGGGCTACCAGAGTCATTCACTAACACTGCGTGGAATACCAGCGGCGCGCAGATAGCAGCTGAGAGCGGCCTCTACTTCAGTGGCTATACCGTGACTGGCATTTCACCAGCCAACACGAGCACAGAAACGTGGGCTCTTGATTCCCTTGTATGCGATGGCGGCGTCAACGTTGTGATTGCCGGATCTCAGGCGTCATTCGTTCTCAATGGCAGTAGCGCTACCGCGCCGAACATCACATGTACCTACACATACAAGATCACGCCGATGTTCAATGTCGTGACCGAAGTTGTGAGCCCAGAGGTACCGGCCACTATTTCCGAGGCTGCAACTATCGTGGACACAGTAGACGCGGCAACAGTCGAGGTGGACACTCCATCAACGACACCAGCGGAAGCATTGAACCTTCCACTGTTACCAGCAGGCACTGTGATTGACATTGTTGACACTGCAACTGCGAAATCCTCTGCCGGCGGTACACCGCCGGCTGGTGAGTGGAACTCCACGACCGACGGTATTCCAACCTGGAAGTGCACTGGAAGCACCATTCGCGCAACCGCACAAGGTATCCGCCTGACCGTGTCCGGCAACACGTCGTGTGTGTCGCACAATTCATTCTCAGAAGGACCAGACACGTTACCTAAGAGCGGTGGCGGCAACTGGTTCCAACGTGCACTTGCTAGTGTTCGCAACTTCTTTAGTTAATGAGCACCGTGGAACAAAATTCAAAACCAAAGCGGTGGCTATACATCACTGCTTTAGTTTTACTTTTCGTTGCAGTTGCAACAGTTGTACTGACGATGCACTACCGAAGTCTCCATCGGCACCAATCGGGGCTACTTCCCCTACTGCAACCCGGACCAGCTGTGGCGTCAACTCATTCGGGTTCGACGCCGGGTGAAATTGCAACAAGCAACGGTCACATGGTTATTGCGTCACTGTCTGTGCCAGCAGCAGACATCAATAACTTGCCTGTGGTGCGCGGCACCGATCAAGCGACGTTAGATGAAGGAGTTGCTGGAGCATACGAATGGTCAGGACCCGGCGAAACGGGTGTCTTTGCAATGGCTGCACACCGAGTGGGTGCAGGTGGTCCATTCTTGAATCTGAATCACGTACGCATTGGCGATTCGATATCTGTCACCGATGCAACAAACACCTACACCTACCGCGTGACTTCCGTTGAAGTTGTGAACCCTGATGACACCAGCGTCTTACACGGATCGAACTCCCGATCGGAAATTGCCTTAATCACGTGCACACCAATTACTACATACGCTGACCGACTTGTCGTCAAAGCCGAACTCACTCGTTAGCCGCCGCTCTTCAGACTTACACTTGAACGCATGACGACGTGGTTTGTAAATCCTGACGCCCGCACATGGAGTTGCGACAAACCCGACCAAGCTGTCGCCGTCTTTCACCAAAGCTTGCCGAACTATGCACCCACACCACTTGTAGAACTTCCAGCTATCGCTGAATCACTTGGCGTCGCACGCGTATTCATAAAAGACGAATCTTCGCGGCTGAACTTGTCTGCATTCAAAATTCTCGGCGCATCGTGGGCTGTAGCCCAAGCATTAACGAACGGGGCCTCACCACGTTCACTTGACGAGGTTCGTTCGCTCCTGGGAAGCGATTCACCAACGCTTGTCGCAGCGACAGACGGCAACCACGGTCGAGCAGTTGCACACATGGCCAGAATCCTCAATCTTTCCTGCGAAGTGGTTGTTCCTGCCGGCATCAGCGAACAAGCCATAGGCAACATTCGGGCAGAAGGTGCCCACGTGACAGTTTTGGATGGCTCGTACGACGAGGCGGTCGATCACGCAAAAGCAATTACGTCATCGTTGCCGTATGCGCTTCACATCCAAGACATGTCCTGGCCAGGCTACGAAGAAATTCCGGCCTGGATTATTGATGGCTACACAACTATGTGCACCGAAGTCGACGCGCAGCTCGAGGCGATTAATGCTGGTCCAGCACAGCTTGTCGCCGTTCCTGTTGGTGTGGGGTCATTCCTGCACTCAGTGACTGCGCATTACCGCAGCACCGGAACAGCCCCGGCCATTCTTAGTGTTGAACCTGTTGGTGCGGCCTGCGTACTGCAGTCACTCGTGCGCAATGAACTGACGTCAGTGGACACAACATTCACAATCATGGCTGGCATGAATTGCGGAACGCCTTCACGTGACTCGTGGCCAGTACATCGAGCAGGCGTTGACGCAGCGATTGCACTAACGGACGACCAGACTCGAATAGCCATGAAGGAACTTGCTGAATTGGGCGTGGACGCTGGGCCATGCGGTTCATCAACTTTGGCAGCCGTACGCGAGGCACTCAGCACGCCCGAACGTCGCCTAGACCTAGGAATTGATACAACATCAATAGTTGTGCTGTTGAGTACTGAAGGACGAGCTGCAAACCCACTTAGTTAACTAACTCAGAATCAATACTGAGTTAGTTAGGCACCAAGAATGTCGAGAGCGACAGCTTCGGCTTCTTCCGCAGATGACAATGTGATGACTTGGTTGGCTACGCGTTCGCACGTTGCACGATCTACTTGAGCTAGGAACCCACGAACTTCGGCAAGTGCACTGGGAGCCATGGACAAGCTTGTGACACCAAGGCCAACAAGGATGGCCGCCAGATGCGGATTCGCCGCAGACTCTCCACAAACTCCAAGCGGTCGCGCCAAAGTTTTTGCGTGTGATGCCGCTATGCCAATCGTGCGAAGAACTGCTGGATGCCACGACGACGTCAAGTCACTCAGTCGTGAATCAAGTCGATCGGCAGCCATAACGTATTGCGTTAAGTCATTTGTTCCAAGGCTGCCGAAATCCACTTCAGCAAGGACCTTGTCAGCCAAAATCGCAGCCGCTGGGGTTTCAATCATCACGCCGACATGGCGGATGCCACGTTCGCGAGCGCGGTACGCGAACTCGGCTGCTTCGGCGGGCACATCAATCATGGGTGCCATCACCCACACATCTGCTGCACTTGCTTGCGCTGCCGCGGCTACCGCATCGAGTTGACGATTCAACACATCATTTGCTGAACGCGTGAGACGCCAACCGCGTACACCGAGTGCTGGGTTGTCTTCGTGGATTGCGTTAATGAATGGCACAGGTTTGTCGCTGCCAGCATCGAGCGTTCGCAGCACAACACGTCGGCCAGCCATTGCATCAAAGACTGCGCGATACAACTCAACTTGCTCATCGACGCTTGGTTCATCATCCCGGTCAAGAAACAGCAGTTCGGTGCGGAATAGCCCGATACCTTCAGCACCAGCCGCAGCTGCCGCCACAGCATCCTTGCCGTTACCTGCATTGGCCATTAAAGCAATGGGGGTTTGATCGGCCAGTCGACCAGGTCCCTCAACTGAAGCCGCACGCGCACGTAACGTCTCTTCACGCACTTCACGGCCGCTGATGTCGCTTTCAGTGGGATCGACGATAACGATTCCTTCACGGCCATCAACAAGCACGCGCGTGCCGTCGGCAAGGTCCATCACGCCTTCGGCTCCTACAACAGCAGGGATGCCGAGTCCGCGAGCCACAATTGCTGTGTGGCTCGTAGGTCCGCCCTTAGCAACGACAAGTGCCTTAGCGAAATTTAGATCGAGTGCTGCTGTATCCGCCGGAGTTAAATCCTGGGCCACGATGATGCTCGGTTCTGTCAGGCGCAGACCAGTCGTCTCCTGACCACTCAGTACAGCAAGAGTGCGATCAGCAATTTCGTCCAGGTCTGCAACCCGTTCCGCGAAATAGCCACCAAGCGACAGGAGCGCATCACGAAAACCGGCAAACGCTTCGGCAATCGCCGGGCGTACATCTGAATAAGAAATGTCATCAGTCAATCGGGCACCTATTGCTTCGACCAATGCTGGATCGCGCGCAATCATGGCTTGAGCGCCTAGTACTTCTTTTGCTACTTCAAGTTCGATTGTTTCGGCACGACGTTCAAGGTCGTCTGCGACAGCATTGAGTGCTGCGAAAACTTCTTGTGGAGTGGCTGAAACCGGTTCGTCAACAGAAAGGTGAACGATGACTCGAATGGGGCCAACTGCAATGCCGGGTGAAACGCCGATGCCTGAGACTGTCATGTTTACGCGTCGTGATTTGTTGCAACGATGTCGACAAGTTCAGCAAGGATGCGGTCTGCATCTGCATGATCGTCAACTGTAATTTCAATTTCTTCCCCATGCTTGCCACCAAGTGCAAGGACTGACAACATGCTGGCAGCATTAACTGGAGCCTCGCCGACGCGACCAATCTTTACTGGCACACTCGCGGCAGCAGCTGCCTTGATGAGTAGCGATGCAGGACGTGCATGCAGTCCCACTGTGCTTCCAATAATTACTGTCTGACTTGGCATAACCGGCTCCTAATAAATTGTCGTGCAAGTGCGTTGTGCCCCGGAACAAGTCCGGGGCACAACGATTGACTTACTTATGCAGAAACTTCTGCTGATGCTTGCGACTTTGCACCCTGTGCCTTCAAGACGATAACTGCAGCTGCAGTGACCGCTGTACAGACAACAAGAGCAAGAAGGAACGAAAGCGGGTTACCAATCAATGGCAG
>CANGDT010000016.1 GCA_947452755.1 Actinomycetota bacterium | reverse complement strand
TGAATGCAACTAGCAGGTGTGGCTGTAATAGATAACAGATAAAGGTTGGGTGAACTTTAGATTAAGAAGTTGTTAGAGCGTGGCGGGTAGATACGTGTCTACGACGAGAGCTACACCTACGACAAGTGCGCCAATGACAGGCGCCAAAACAAGCCAGGTGACCATCGCGCTGAAACGACGGCGTGCGTATGGAATCGCGATAATCGACAAAAGCAAAAGTTGTATCAACACAATAAGTTCCGCGAGATGGTCGCCGCGGTTTGTCACAGGATTATTGCGCGGTGTTGCCGGAAAAGGTTTTCCAACAAGTTCAGCTTGAATTGATAATTGCGCAATCGAAAGTACAGGTGGGTTGGACGTAACAACCGTAAGCAAGTTTGCCGGCAACTTGTCTGCCGGGGTCGTATTAGCAATCACCTTGTACGTTGCATTGCCTTCAACTGTCGTTACGACAATGTCAGAGCCAACGACAAGATTGCCCAGATTCGCAAGTGGGGCACCAAAACTCGTTCGGCGACCGATGATTATTGAGTGTCCAGCTTGACCAGGTAACACTGTTCCTGGAACGTGCGCAAGTCCCTTACGGGTAAATTCTGACGATGATCCCTCAACTGCAATCTGGGTCAATCCAATTTTAGGAATTCGCACCTGGGCTACTGCTGAGCCGAGTTGTGGCGCTGTGTCCGGCAGCGGGCTTAGGCCTGGTTGGCCGAATGCCGAAGCGGCCGTTGCAAGTGTTCCCGCGAATTCATTACGCAACTGTCCTTGTGCGCGCTGTTCAATAAAGAACCCACCTAAAAATTCAACAACCAAGATTGCCAACAAAAGCAAGCCGGCAAGTAGCACCGCAATCTGGTTGCGCGGAAGGGATTGAATTCGGTGTGCAACATCAACCGATGGCGCTGCCTCTTGTACCGACGGAGTAGACACTCGGTGTACTCCGTCCCATGTCTGATTAGCGGTCAACGTCACTGCTTCTTACCCCAACTTAGTTGCCACGCGCCAAACCCGGTAGCACCGATACCTGCGATAAGTAGCAACAGCAGCAGGGCTGTTGAGAACGAGGCCTTGACAGATACGTTCTGGGCGAAGATTGAAACTGGTGCAACCACTGGCGTTGTGGAACCAGTGCCACCTGTGTCGCCAGAGCCACTGTCGACTGTTCCGGTATCCGTTGGAAAACCACCAGTTCCGGAGCCATCTGTTGTACCTGGGTCGGTGCTCTGCGTTGGCGACGTGGTCGGTTTAGGTGTCGGCTTGGGCTTTGGCTGAATGGTGAACTTTGTTAGCGAACCTTCAATTGCAGACTTTTGTGGAGTGGAAAGTGCGACATAGCCAGGAGCCAGAACTTCTTGATTCTTTACAAAATTGAGCCACGCTGTCGTGCTATCAACCTGATCCTGAGTCAATGATGAATCCGTCGGCAATTCCGCGTAAACCGTAAATGGCAGCGGGTAAGCCGTTGGGTCAGCCGGCCACACATTAGCTTCAAGTGTGCCCTGACCAGAATCTGTCATCAATGCGATTCCTTTGGCAACAGACTCAGGAGTGCTTGTGACAAACGATGCGGTGGCCGGATCGCTTGTTGTTCCAATTGCGACGGTAGGCAATCCGTAATAGGCGGCCGTTGCGGCATCCATGACACCAATCCAACCCATGACACCATCGAGGTCATCGCTTTGTGACAGCGCGTTAGAGACTGCGACTGGAGTGGTCTTGAGATCTAGGCCTTGAGCAGCGGGATAAAACTCTGTGGGTTCGTCAAAATGGAAATTAATTCCACCAGCCCACAATGCTTCCTTGGCGCGCGTGATAAAGAATCGCGTCAACAAATAATTCAACGAAGATTGATCCGCACGACCAATAACTTGAATGTTGTTTGGCAACACATGTCCGCTATTCAAATCAGCAATTTGCTGAGCATGGAGATCCGTGTTTTCAAAGCTGCTCCACGCAAGTGTCTGACCGGTAAAGGCCCACGCGAGCATCGACGGGGTGAGTTTCAAATCTTCAATGCGTTGGTGAGTAACTTTGTCGCGCATGTTGTAGGCAAAGACCAGCGAATTATTCGCTACCGGAACAAACGTGTGTGGGCGCATTGCTCCATTGAGGAAGCACGCTTCATTCGCGGCACCCGGGGTTTCCGTTAAGGCAAAGGATCGCAAACCGCAAAGGAAATCCTGTCGGCCGCCTGCATCACCCTTAGTGGCAACATAGTCCAGAGTCGTATTCGTTGGAGCAGGACAAATGCCAACTTGCCAATCAGCTATTCCGATATTCACGGCCCCTGTGCCGCCGCCACTCAGAACTGTTTGACCAGTTTGTGGGCATGATGTTGCATCGGCGGCGAAAACGAGTCGCTGCAAACCATGGGCAACACCAGGAGTACGAAGCTGATCGCGAGTCATTGCGGCAAGAAAACAATCCTTTGTCGCCCCACAGATCATGTTGTTGTCACCAGGCACAGTATTTCCGGTGCCAATTGTTACCACGACTGGAAAATATGCCAGACCACTGCCGTTGGAGTCGCTGGAGATTGCGGACAATCCCGTTCCACAATCCAGATTTGTTTCTGGCTCTGAATTCGCCAAATCAGGCTGTTCTGCAGTTGCATTCACATGGGCACACTGGCGTAGGTAAATATTCTCCTCTGGCGCAAAGCCGGACCAACGCACAGTGATGACCTGCGTATCCCGAAGGCCAGTTGCCTGGCTGAAAGTCACTGTCGGTGAACCGCTGGCACGACCAATGGATGGAAAAACCGCCAAAGCCACGAAAACGGACAAAATTCCCGCAAAAATCGCAGTAAAGCCGCGACGAGCTGGCCCACGCGCTGGGGTGATCTTCAAGGTGTGACTCCAGAATGAGAGAGGACAATTTTCTCTATGGTTTAACTGTGTAGTTGGCCCTGGCCCAGGGTCAACTCAGAATAGGCGATTTTGCCTATTGTTCACCTAAATGTCACACATTAGATAGGTCCTCGTTTGTTCCACTTTGCTTGGCTAGGCGACTGTTTACTCAGGCGATATTCGCAATTTTCGCCCCATGAAAAATGTTGAGAGAAATCAATGGAGAGAAAAGTTGTCTGACTCGAACGAACCATCGTTTCTCGACAAGGTAATCGACCAACAAACTCGAATTACCGAAGATCCGAATTTCGGTAAAGCCCAGGACGCACCTCGAAGCGTTGCACGCTCACGCACAAAGGCAGACCGTGTTTACCGCGGGCTAGCAACTGGCGCTGGGGTAATCACACTCGCACTTCTTGTCGTCATCGGCGGCTTCTTGTTAATACGTGCAGGCGAAGCGCTCCGTTACACAGGCCTTTCATTCTTTACCGGAACGCAATGGCAACCGCAAGCAACGCCAGCCAAGTTTGGAATCTTGGCTGTGCTGTACTGGACCGTCATAATCGCGATCATCGCGTTGGCTATCGCCATTCCACTTGCTATCGGTATCGCGTTATTCTTAACAGACTTTGCGCCACGAAAACTTCGCAAACCACTCACCGCGCTCGTTGATTTGCTCGCAGCTATTCCAAGTTTGATTTACGGTTTGTGGGGTTTGTTCGTACTCCAACCCCTGCTGGTACCTTTCGCAGAATTTCTCAACACGAACTTGTCGCGCCTTCCATTTTTCCGCGTGACAGAACCAAACTTCACAGGGTCGGCATTTGTTGCCGGAACCATTGTGTCGCTGATGGTGTTGCCGATTACCGCGTCAATCGTCCGCGAAGTATTCAGCCAAGCACCTATGGGTGAGCGTGAAGCTGCACTTGCACTTGGCTCAACCCGTTGGGACATGATCCGTACCGTAGTTTTTCCATTCGGACGTGGTGGAATCATCGGTGGCTCGATGCTGGGACTCGGTCGCGCACTTGGTGAAACTATCGCAGTCGCATTGATCATTAGCCCCGTATTCACCGTCAGCCCGCACATTCTTCAAACCGGCGCGAACTCTGTTGCTGCATTGATTGCTCTCAAGTTTGGTGAAGCCAGCGGCTTGTCACTATCGGCATTGATGGCCGCTGGTCTTGCCCTGTTTATCTTGACGTTGATTGTGAACTTCCTTGCCTCATTCGTCGTTGCACGCTCGCGTTCAGGTGCAGGAGTGGACATCTAATGACAACTGAAAACTTAGAAATGACTGAAGAGCTCATTGAAGTAAAGCGCACTGGAAAGGGCATGCATCCTGACGAAATCATGATGCTGATCGGTAGCGCCATTTCTTCATGGGCGTGCACCTGGCTTGCAATAATCCAGCTCTCCCCTATTCGTAATAAGCCTGCAATTTTTGTGATCTGGTACTTACTCTTTGTTCTTATTTACCGCATGGTTGTGAGCCAGCACTCAGGAAAACTAGCCGCCCGCGATCGCACCGCAACCGTCATTGTGTTAACCGGAACGGCAGTCGTCTTTGCACCACTTGCATTCATCGTGAGCTACATCTTGGTCAAGGGTGTTGGCAGCCTGAATAAAGCTTTCTTCACCGAGGACCTATCCGTCACCGGAACACTTGATCTTGGTGGTGGCGCCGCACATGCAATCGTGGGAACACTCGAACAGATCGCAATCGCGGCATTGATCTCGGTTCCCCTCGGCGTAATGACCGCAGTGTTCCTCAACGAAGTACGTGGGCCGCTACGTCGTCCAGTGCGCATGTTCGTTGATGCGATGTCAGGTGTTCCGTCAATCGTGGCTGGTCTTTTCATCTTCGCTGTGTGGATTGTGCAGTTCCATAAAGAGTTCTCCGGTTTCGCCGCTGCACTCGCGCTCTCCGTGTTGATGCTGCCAAGCATCACGCGTACTTCCGAAGAAGTGTTGCGGTTGGTACCGGGCGGATTACGTGAAGCCTCGCTCGCACTTGGGTCACCCGAGTGGCGCGCCACATGGTCAGTGGTTCTACCAACAGCCCGCGCCGGTCTCATTACCTCGGTCGTTCTCGGTGTTGCCCGAGCAGTTGGTGAAACAGCACCACTAATCATGACCAGCTTCGGTAGCAGTGCGATGAACGCAAATCCACTCCACGGTTCGCAGTCATCGTTGCCACTTTTTGTTTACACCCTGATCCGCAACCCATTCCCTGAACAGCAAGCACGTGCTTGGTCTGGTGCGCTAGTACTCATCGTTCTCGTTCTCGTTCTATTCACATTGGCGCGCATCATCGGTGCACGCCAACCCGGAAGCCGGAGGAAGTAATGTCCACTCCTTATGAAACAGCAATCCTGGGACAGGACGATCCTCGTCTTGGCTTTGATGAGCGCGACCGCGGCGGTCTAGTTGCTGAAGATGTGAGCTGCTGGTTCGGCGCTCGCAAGGTGCTTGATCGCGTATCACTGGATATGCGACCAAAGGAAGTCACTGCGCTCATCGGCCCTTCAGGTTGTGGCAAGTCGACATTCCTTCGCACGTTGAACCGTATGCATGAATTGATTCCAGGTGCCTCACTTGCCGGACGAGTCATGCTTGATGGCCACGACATCTATGACCCGGTTCTCCGAGCAACTGATACGCGTCGTCGTATCGGAATGGTTTTCCAAAAGCCGAATCCGTTCCCAGCTATGAGCATCGCAGACAATGTGCTCTCCGGTTTGAAATTGTCGGGAATGAAAGTTTCAAACAAAGATGAAATCATCGAGACGTCACTTCGTCGTGCAGGCTTGTGGAACGAAGTTGCAAATCGATTGAAGGAACCAGGTGGCGGTCTTTCGGGTGGACAGCAACAGCGCCTATGTATTGCGCGCTCGTTGGCAGTTGAACCAGAAGTACTGCTGATGGATGAGCCGTGTTCAGCGCTTGACCCAACGTCAACACGACGTATTGAAGAGACCATTCTTGAAATCAAGGAACGCGTCACCATCGTCATCGTTACCCACAACATGCAGCAAGCCCAGCGCGTATCAGATCAGTGCGCATTCTTCCTCGCTGCAGAAAATCAGCCCGGCCACATTGTTGAATCGGGACCGACCGACAAGATCTTCAATACACCATCAGACTCACGCACCGAAGACTACGTAACTGGAAGGTTCGGATAAACCATGCGTCGCATAGCCGTTGCACTCACCGCACTCAGCATTGGACTAGCTCCACTCGCTATCGCAGGCACATCTGCGCAAGCTGCGTCTAACACCCCCGTTGAAGGTGCTGGTTCTACCTGGAGTCAGATTGCCGTCGACCAATGGCGTGCAGACGTTAAGACTCGTCAGAATCTTAAAGTGAACTTCACTGGTACCGGATCGAGTGCCGGTCGCTCGCTTTACTACCAAGGAAAGATTGACTTTGCGGTTTCAGAAATTCCTTTCTTGGCCGACGAAGTAGCCATTCTCCGTGCGGGTCAAAAATCATTCCAGTACCTACCGATTGTTGCTGGTGGAACTGCGTTGATGTACAACGTTAAGGACGTCGCTGGTCGACAGGTCACCAACCTTCAGTTGTCGCCAAATACTATTGCGGGAATTTTCACCGGCTCAATCACAAACTGGTCAGATCCGAAAATCACCGCGGACAATGGCGGTAAGGCATTGCCAAGTAAGTCACTTGTTCCTGTAGTCCGTTCAGATGGCTCAGGTACGTCGGCACAGTTCACCGCTTTCCTTGCTGCAAAGGTTCCATCAATTTGGGGACCATTCGCTTCAGCTAACGGTCGTTCGACAAACACGGGAACGTCTGACTACCCAATCTTTAGTAATGCAGTTGCACAATCCGGTTCGGACGGTGTCGCTAACTACGTAGCCAACCGTTCAACTGGTGTTGGCTCAATCGGTTATGTCGAAACGGGTTACGCACTCCAGCGCGGATTCCCGGTTGCTGCAGTAAAGAATGCAAGTGGCAAATACACGCTGCCAACACCAGCAAATGTTTCAACTGCCTTGAAGGCCGCAACATTGAATGCAGACAAGACGCAGGTACTCACTGGTGTGTACAACAATGGCGATGCAACTGCTTACCCAATCTCAAGCTACTCGTACATGATCACACCAACATCAGGATTCAACCCTGAAAAAGGTTTGACGTTGTCGAAGTTCATGCTGTACTTCGCGTGCGACGGACAGCAAAAGGCCAGCGTGTTGGGTTACGCTCCACTGTCACCGAACTTGGTTCAAGTTGTTTTCGATGCGATCCGCAACATTCCAGGTCACGTCACAATTCCGGCGAAGGCAACCAAGGCGAACTGCAACAACCCGACATTCAGCGGATCACTGGGTAGCGGCGCAAATAGCGCTGGCAATTCCTCAGGTGGCGGCACGACTGGTAATACAACAGGTGGTACGGGTAGTGGCGGAACTACAACTGGTGGAACAACTGATGGCACCACGACAGGTGGTACGACCACAGACGGAACCACAACTGGTGGAACAACTGATGGCACCACGACAGGTGGTACAACCACTTCTGGCGATGGAACTACGCAGGCACTGACGCCGGTAAAGGTCACACTCGAATCCAAGGGTGCCTCTATTGCAGTTCCAGCACTGATCCTCCTAGCAGCCCTCATTGGTATACCGCTGTTGATGCTCGCAAGTCGCGCCGCATCCCCTCGTTTGGCGGGACCTGCCGGTCGCGTCAAGGGTGTGCTGTTCAAGGCAGACGAACTAGACACGGACGGCGATGCCGAGAATCAGGAATCAGCCGGAAGTCACCGCAAGAGCTAATTGAGACAAAGTAAAGAGCCCCAGTCGCATTGACTGGGGCTCTTTACTTTCTAATTATTCGGTTGTCTCCGCAGGTTCGATGGGCTCAATGTTTTCAATTGCGATGTCGGAAAGTTCGCCTTTAAACTCGCCCCGCATCACGAATGTGGCAGTGTCGCCTTCGCCCTCTACATCAACGATGACAATTTCACCTGGCTTCAAGTCACCGAACAGCATCTGCTCGCTCATCGGATCTTCGATTTCACGCTGAATTGTTCGACGCAATGGACGAGCACCCAGCAATGGATCGTAACCACGCTTAGCCAAAAGCAACTTAGCCTTTGTCGTCAATTCGATAGCCATGTCCTTGTCCTTCAAGCGGTTATCAAGTTTGGCAATCATCAGATCCACGATCTCGATAATTTCATCCTGTGACAACTGATGGAAGACAACAATGTCATCAATGCGGTTTAAGAACTCTGGACGGAAGTGTGTCTTAAGTTCATCGTTTACCTTTGCCTTCATGCGCTCGTACGATGTGGTTGTATCGGACGCATCAGCGAAGCCAAGGTTGACACCCTTTGCAATGTCACGGGTACCAAGGTTGGTAGTCATGATGATGACCGTGTTCTTGAAGTCAACAACGCGACCTTGAGCATCTGTCAGACGACCATCTTCAAGGATCTGCAACAGTGAGTTGAAGATATCCGGATGGGCTTTTTCAACTTCGTCAAAGAGCACGACGCTGAACGGCTTACGGCGAACCTTTTCAGTTAGCTGGCCACCTTCTTCGTAACCAACAAATCCTGGAGGCGAACCGAACAAGCGAGACACAGTGTGCTTTTCTGAGTATTCAGACATATCCAACTGGATTAGCGAATCTTCATCGCCGAACAAGAATTCAGCAAGTGTCTTGGACAACTCAGTCTTACCGACGCCTGAAGGACCAGCGAAGATGAACGATCCACCTGGACGTTTCGGATCCTTAAGCCCTGCGCGGGTACGACGAATAGCTTGAGACAGAGCCTTGATTGCCTGCTCTTGGCCGATGACACGCTTGTGCAACTCGTTTTCCATCTTGAGCAAACGCTGTGACTCTTCTTCGGTCAGCTTGAATACTGGGATACCAGTTGATGCAGCCAAAACCTCAGCAATCAAATCTTCATCAACTTCGGCAACGACATCAAGGTCGCCGTCCTTCCATTCCTTTTCACGAACAGCACGATCGCTGATGAGGTTTTTTTCATCATCGCGAAGTGATGCTGCGCGCTCAAAGTCCTGAGCATCAATAGCAGATTCCTTCGACAAACGAACTTGAGCAATCTTCTCGTCGAATTCACGCAAGTCAGGTGGGGCGGTCATGCGACGAATACGCAAACGCGCACCAGCTTCATCAATTAAATCGATGGCCTTATCCGGCAAGAAACGATCGCTGATGTAACGGTCAGCCAAAGTAGCGGCATTCACAAGCGCTGCATCGGTGATCGTAACGCGGTGGTGGTTTTCGTAACGATCACGTAGTCCCTTAAGAATTTCAATCGTCTGGGCGATTGTTGGCTCTGGAACCTGAATCGGCTGGAATCGACGCTCCAGTGCAGCATCCTTTTCGATGTACTTACGGTATTCATCCAAGGTTGTTGCGCCAATGGTCTGAAGTTCACCGCGCGCCAGCATCGGCTTCAAAATACTGGCAGCATCAATTGCACCTTCGGCTGCACCTGCACCAACCAGTGTGTGCATTTCATCAATAAAGATGATGATGTCACCACGCGTGCGAATTTCTTTCAGAACTTTTTTCAGACGCTCTTCGAAATCACCGCGGTAGCGTGAGCCAGCAACCAATGCACCAAGGTCAAGGGAATATAACTGCTTGTCCTTAAGAGTTTCAGGAACTTCGCCCTTAACAATATTTTGAGCAAGACCCTCAACAACAGCGGTCTTACCTACACCAGGTTCTCCAATCAGAACTGGGTTGTTCTTGGTACGGCGTGAAAGAACCTGCATGACGCGTTCAATTTCTTGTGCGCGACCAATAACTGGATCAAGCTGTCCATCACGAGCGGCCTGTGTGAGGTTACGTCCAAACTGATCAAGGACCAACGATGTTGACGGTGTACCTTCGGCAGGACCCTGACCAGTCTGCTGTGGCTCTTTGCCTTGGTATCCGGACAGAAGTTGAATCACTTGTTGGCGAACTCGATTGAGATCTGCGCCTAGCTTTACAAGAACCTGGGCGGCCACGCCCTCGCCCTCGCGAATGAGACCCAACAGAATGTGCTCGGTGCCAATGTAGTTATGACCAAGTTGAAGCGCTTCGCGAAGCGAAAGTTCGAGAACCTTCTTGGCGCGCGGGGTAAACGGAATGTGACCTGATGGTGCCTGCTGACCCTGGCCGATAATTTCTTCGACCTGCGCACGCACTGCTTCCAGTGAGATGTCCATGCTCTCAAGAGCCTTGGCAGCAACGCCTTCACCTTCGTGAATCAATCCAAGCAGGATGTGCTCGGTACCGATGTAGTTGTGATTGAGCATGCGTGCCTCTTCTTGGGCAAGCACGACAACTCGTCGAGCTCGGTCGGTAAACCTCTCAAACATGTGCACTCCTAGCGTTTTGTGGCCGTGAGACAAGCCTAGAGGTAGGTACTGAAACCGAACTCCATACTTATCTATTCACTGACTGTATTGGATGCAGTGTTCCCCATATATGGCACTTTCTCACCAATTCCGTACGCCACTGGCGAACAGTTACGAACTGTGGCAAACCCTTTGCAGGTGCACAATCATGCAGGAAGCTGCGACTAAAAAATTTTAAGCATCCGAGTGTTACCCAAAGTGTTTGGCTTTACTCGCTCGAGGTCGAGGAATTCAGCCACACCTTCGTCGCCAGACATCAAGAGTTGAGCGAAAGTTGAGGCATCGACGGGAGTGTCTTCAATCTGAACAAAACCGTGGCGGGCGAAGAAATCAATTTCAAATGTGAGACAAAACAGGCGGTGAATCCCTAGCTCATGTGCCCGCATAGAAAGGGCATCGAGGATCTTGCTACCAATCCCTTGACCTTTATGTTCTGGTGCAACCGCAACGGTACGAACTTCAGCGAGGTCTTCCCACATCACGTGAAGTGCACCACAGCCAACAATCTGGTTGTCAATCTCGGCCACGATGAATTCTTGGACATCTTCATACAATGTCACGGTGTTTTTCGAAAGTAACCGGCCATCAGGTGAATAAATATCGACAAGGTCGCGTACCGCGCGAACGTCTGTAGTGCGAGCCTGTCGAATATTCAGAATCATTACTACTCAGGCTTTACTAATGGGAACAAAATAGTTTCACGAATGTTCAAACCAGTAAGTGTCATGAGCAAGCGATCAACGCCAAGCCCAACACCGCCACTTGGTGGCATTCCATACTCAAGCGCGCGTAAGAAGTCTTCATCAAGTTGCATTGCTTCGGCGTCGCCACCATCTTTTAATGACGCTTGGGCCACGAGACGTTCGCGTTGAATGATTGGATCAACTAATTCTGAATAACCGGTTCCAGCTTCGTAGCCGTCAATGTAAAGGTCCCACTTTTCAACAACGCCCTTGATCGTGCGATGGTCACGCACGAGCGGAGATGTGTCTACTGGGTAATCAATCACAAATGTTGGTCGGGTGAGATGCTCAACTACGTAATGCTCAAGAAGTTCTTCAACCAATTTGCCCGCAATCGCCTTGGGGTCAAAAGAAATCTCTGCGGCTTTGCACAATTCACGCAACCGCTCAATCGGAGTTTCGGGGGTAATTTCTTCACCAACTGCTTTGCTGACTTCTGGGTAAACACTGATGCGTGCCCAGTCACCAGAAAGATCACGGGTACCGCCTTCAACGAGCTCAAATGTCAGTGAACCGTGAACAGCAAGTGCTGCTTCTTGAATCAGCGCCTGGGTAAGGTCAGCCATCGAGTTGTAGTCCGCGTACGCCTGATAAAACTCGAGCATTGCAAATTCTGGTGAGTGCGTTGAATCTGCGCCTTCGTTGCGGAAGTTTCGATTGATTTCAAAAACGCGTTCGATACCACCAACAACACAACGCTTCAAGAAAAGTTCAGGAGCGATACGTAAAAACATTTCCATGTCGAAGGCATTCGACTGCGTCACAAAGGGACGTGCTGTTGCCCCACCATGCATGGTCTGAAGCATTGGTGTTTCAACTTCGATGTAATCACGTTTCGCAAAGCTACTACGCAAACTTGTCATGACTGCTGGGCGCAGTCGCGCAATGTGACGCGCAGTATCGCGAACAATCAGATCTGCGTACCGCTGACGGACACGTGTTTCTTCATTCAACGGCTTATGCAAGTTTGGAAGTGGACGCAGGGCCTTCGCAGCCATCGTCCACTCACTTGCCATGACTGAAAGTTCCCCACGCTTACTGCTGATTACTTCGCCAGTAATAGATACGTGATCGCCAATGTCAACGAGAGACTTCCACGTATCAAGGTTCTCTTCACCGACACGGTCAAGCGAGAGCATCGCCTGAATCGTTTCGCCTGCGCCAGCCTGCAATTGGGCAAAGCACAATTTGCCCGTATTGCGCATGAACATGACGCGTCCGGCGATACTGACAACTTCGCCAGTTTCAACTTCAGCAACTAGGTCTGGGTATTTTGCGCGAACCGCAGCAATAGTTGTTGTGAGCGGAACCGCAACCGGGTACGCATCCACGCCACTTTCCAGCAAAACGGTGCGCTTATCGCGTCGAACCTGCATCTGTTCTGGAAGGTCATCAACCTCTTCGACAGGCGGATTCTGCTCGGTACTCATTCCCTAAGATTACCGTTTACAAGTTACGTTCGAACATCAGGCGAAGCCCAATGAGCGTCAAGTCTGGTTCGTGATGGGTGATTGTGTCTGATTCAGGCACAACAATGCTGGCCAGACCGCCGGTAGCGATAACGGCCTTGATCTCTCCACCGAGTTCATCAATGATGCGATCAACCAAACCATCCACCTGGCCTGCAAATCCATAGACAGCACCCGACTGCAGCGCTTCGACAGTGTTCTTGCCAATGACGTTGCGAGGAGCAACCAATTCGACCTTGCGCAACTGAGCAGCACGTGCAGCAAGAGCATCGATAGAAATTTCAATACCTGGTGCAAGCGCACCACCAAGAAATTCACCCTTTGCAGAAACAACATCGAGGTTCGTGGACGTACCAAAGTCCACAACGATTGCCGGTCCACCGTACAAAGTGAATGCAGCCAGAGAATTCACGATGCGGTCGGCACCCACTTCTTTGGGATTGTCAGTCAGAATTGGCACACCAGTCTTAATCCCTGGTTCAACTATCAACGTCGGTACATCTGCGTAGTACCGAGACAGCATTGTTCGCATTTCTCTGAGGACCGATGGCACTGTTGAACACAACGCAATACCAGTTACTTCTGGTGCATCACGCAATAAGCCGCTGAACGTCAATTCGATTTCGTCAGCAGTCTCGCGGGCATCAGTCTTAATGCGCCACGACTGTCCTAATTGGTCACCGTCAAATAGACCAATCACTGTGTTTGTGTTGCCTACATCGATTGCTAACAGCATGTCACTCTCCTAGATTTCCACTTCGGCATTATCAATGAGGCGCACACCGTCGATAGTTGCAGCTACAAGTAGGCGCGCGCTTCCCTGAGCAGGCGCATCGCTCAGATCGTTACTCAAAATCGTAAAGTAATCGACTTTGATTCCATTTTGCGAGTTCAAGTAGTCGTAGCCCATTTTTTCCGAATCGATCACTGTATGTCCTTCGGAAAGCGCGTGGCGTGAAACTGCAATTGCCGCAGGCAGTTGCGCCGCAAGTTCGCGACCGTGCGCATCAAGTCGTTGATTCCTGCTTGAAAGGGCGACACCATCTAAATCTCGAACAGTCGGTACGCCAACAACGTCAACATTCATATTCAGATCACGAACCATTGTGCGCACTAACGTCAATTGTTGGTAATCCTTTTCACCGAAAAAGGTTGCCCAAGGTTGAGTAACGTTCAGGAGTTTATTCACGACCGTCAGCATGCCCACAAAATGTCCGGGACGACTTTCGCCTTCAAGAATTGTCGCTACATCGTGAGGATGGACTGTGACTACATTGTCTAAGCCCGTTGGGTACATGTCGGCGGCCGAAGGTTGAAAAATTGCGTCAACTCGGGCTGCTTCACAAACTGCGTAATCCAATACGTCAGTGCGCGGATAAGCCTCAAGGTCATGAACATTTTCAAATTGGGTGGGGTTAACAAAAATTGAAACCACCAACGAACCCCGGCCATCATAATTTCTATCAAGGTACGCGCGCGCGCTTCGCATCAATTCAGAGTGTCCTGAATGAAGTGCACCCATTGTGAACACCGCAACCACGGGTTCAGTTTGAGCGCGGCGCCAGGCAATCGCACTCGCAACGGAATCAAGAATTAGCGGTTGAGTCATGACTCATCACCTAGAGCGTTTAATAACGATTCAGCTTGTTCCGCGCGCAATGTTCCGGCATCAATGGCACGCTCCGCTGTCAATCGCCCAAGCGACTTATAAGCATTCACCACAGCCGGATTAACCAACGCAAGTTGTCGGATGTGTTCCTCAATCGTGGCAACATCAGCGCGAACAATCGGTCCGGTCATTGCCTGGTCACCTTGACGTATCGCATTGTCTAATGAAGCGGAAAGCAGCGGCGTCACCAAATCCAACGCATCGTCGATTCCAGATGCAGTCAATAGATCAACCGTTTGGTTGACCAACGTCATCAAATAGTTGGCGCCAAAAGCAAGCGCCGCGTGATACAGGCCGCGGCTTTCTTCTGGAACCCAAACCGGTTCGCCACCAATTTCGACAACAAGTGCTTCTGCCACTGGGCGGAGTGTGTGTGGCGCAGTGACACCAAATGGGCAACCTGACAATCGATTCAAATCAATACTTGTACCAGTCAGTGTCATCACTGGATGTAACGCCAACGGTAGACAACCTTGGGCGGTCAAAGGTGACAACACGTTCACACCAAAGCGACCGGATGCATGCATCACGAATGTTCCAGGGCTGATCGCCTTTGTTGAGGCTAATCCATCCACCAATCCAGGAAGCACATCATCAGGAACAGTCAGTAAAACTAAATCACGATTAGCGACCGCTTCATTGACCGTCATGATTGGCACACCAGGAAGCAACGACTCGGCCCGCAATCGACTGAGATCAGAAACGGCAGTGCATGCCACCACATTGTGTCCGGCGCGCATCAGCGCAGCACCAAGCACGGAACCGGCACGTCCGGTCCCGATAACGCCTACATCAAGGCGTGGGGGTTGTTCGGTCCAAGGCTCAGAGCTCTCGGCCATAGTGTTGACCACAAATCAAGCCTAGTGCAGAAAATCTGCGCACTTGTGGCACGATAAAGCCCGTGACCGAACGCATGATTATTGGACTTTCGGGCAGTGATGCGCCCAGGGTCTCTCAAGTCATGCCGCTTGTGCACCACAATCCAGCGACACACGGCATGTTCCGCATCAGCGTTGAAGTCGACGATGGCATCATTACAGCCGCCCAACCGCTGCTGGGATCGATGCATCGCGGGGCGGAAAAACTTTTTGAATCTCGTGACTACCGTCAGGTGTTGGGTCTAGCGAATCGTCATGAATGGCTTTCGGCTTACAGCGGCGAAGTTGGTGTAGCCCAACTTGTCGAACAAACACTTGGTATCGAAGTTCCACCGGCAGCGAAGTTGCTTCGTACCGTCATGCTGGAAGTAAGTCGCGTGACTTCGCACCTTGCATTTCTAGCCGCATTTCCGTGGAGCGATAACCACACGGGCCAGAGCTACCGTGCGCAACGCGAAAATTTGGTTGCCCACATGCAGCAATACACAGGAAGCCGCATGCATCACATGCTGACTCGCATCGGCGGACTGACACACGCTCCAACAAAGCAGTGGGTTGATGCACTTATTGAGATCCTCGAATCAACGACGACGACATTAACATCGATTCCCGAAAATGCGCGCAGCGAATACGTTGGACTCGGAACACTCACACTTGATGCTGCGCACGATTTGGCCGTGAGTGGACCCGTTGCTCGGGCAAGTGGTTACCCTATTGATTTGCGCACCCAAGACGCATTGTTAGTTTCAAATTCTGCATGGACAATGACACATGCAACTGCTGGTGATGTGACCGCACGACTTGAAATTTTGCATAATGAAGTGATTGTTTCAGCAAACAGTATCCACACTTTTGCGAACGAAATTCATCAAGTCCTTAACCATGAAGTAAATGTGCTACTGCCCAAGGTGTTACGTGTTCCCGAAGGCTCGTACCAACACAGCATTGAGACTCCGCTGGGAATCGCATCTTGGTTCTTGGTAAGCAAGGGCGACAAGATGCCTTACCGATTAAAGTTGCGACCTGCGAGCCTCAACACAGTTTTGGCTCTGCCGGCTGTACTGGTAAATCAATCCGTTGAGCATGTTGCACAGATCGTTGCAAGTATGCCCTTTGTCGCAGGCGATGTAGACCGCTAGTTCTTATTGCGGATTGCAAGCTCAGCAAGGTCCGCTAAACGAATCATCATGTCGTGAATGAGTTGCTGAGAAGAATCAAGGCGATCACGTAGGTCGCGAATCTCATCGCGCATAATCATTAGTTCAACAGACGCCGGTTGCGAATCATTTCGCGCAAAAGATGAATGCTCGTAAACATCTGTAGCCGAACTAAACACGTACGTATCTAAATGCGTCGCGGGCACGTGCTCCGCTACATCGACAAATAACTCGTCCTCCCCATCGCTCGTATCCTGGATGGGCTCGTCGATAACTTCTGGTGCGGCTGGTGGCTCTGCATTAACTGTGAGGGGAACGAATGGTTGACTCATCGCACTCACATCCGCAAGAAGCCGCTGATGTTCAAGGTTCTTACGCAGGTCTGCGATGCGTTGGCGCGCAGCCTCAAGCGCCTGAGCTGGCGAAGCAGCTGTGTCAGGATCCTCAACTAAGTCCTCCCGGGCAGGCTCGGCTGGGACTGCGAGGTGGACTCCCGGAGTTCCGTACTCGTCAAGTGTTTCGCGCGGTGAATCGGCTTGCGGCAAGGTAATTATTTCTGTCACTTGAGTCGTAGATGTGCCTACAAAATCCGGTGAAACTACTTCCTGACCACGGGCATTCATAAAGTCAGCTACGGCTTGTACTTCGTCATCATCAAATTCAGCTTCGACAATCGAATCGATGAGTGATTCAGCATGTTGTGCAATTCGGGATTCACGTTCCGCTGCGACTCGTCGGGCCTCTTCCACCAATCGTGCTTCTTCGGCAAGATACGACTCGTGTGCGATACGGATTGCCTCAGCGAGTTGCTCTTCTTCAGCGATACGTTCAAGTTCGGCCAGATGCTCGGCTTCACGCTGAGCTTCCTGAGCTGCAAGAACTTCTTGGGCACGAAGTTCTTCTTGGTGAATTCGCTCTTCCTCAAGACGTTTTTCCTCAGCCCAAATGCGTTCTTCTTCGAGTCGTCGCTCGTGCTCGATACGCCGCTGTTCCGCAGCGGCACGTTCGATGGCAGCCAGTCGTTCGACTTCAGCAAGGCGAACAAGTTCGGCAACACGTTCACGTTCGATACGTAACTCTTCTTCAATTTCTAAAGCGCGAATTCGTCGTTCCTCATCCAAAGCCACTTCTTCTGCAAGTCGTTGCAATTCAGCAATTCTTGCCTCTTCGGCTAAGCGAATCTCTTCAATAAGTTGTTCTTCTTCGAGTCGCGCCAGCTCAGCAAGACGTTCCACTTCAGCAGCACGTTCAGCTTGCTGTGCAACTTCAAGAGCTTCTTGTTCTGCGTGCGCTCGACGTTCAGCCTCTAGGCGCGCACGTTCAAGGCGGTCTTGTTCTTCTTGACGGCGTAGTTCTTCGGCTAAGCGAATCTCTTCAGCAACGCGCTCTTGTTCTAATTTGAATTCTTCAAACAGTCGGCGTTCCTCAGCAAGACGTGCACGTTCCGCTTCACGTTGTTCAATCGCGAGGCGTTCCTGTTCGGCACGTCGAGCTTCCTCTTGGACACGAAGTTCTGCAAGGCGTTCTTCTTCAGCACGACGCTCTGCATCCAGTCGAGCAATCTCAGCCAGACGCTCTTCTTCAGCACGACGCTCTGTTTCAATTCGCAACTCTTCAGCAACGAACTCTTCCTCGCGAATTCGGGCTTCTTCAGCAATTCTTTCTTCGCGTAGGCGCTCTTCTTCTGCGACCCGTTCCATTTCAATACGTTGTTCTTCAAGTGCGCGTTCTTGTTCAGCGGCACGCTCTTTTTCACGGCGTGCATCTTCTTGGGCAAGTGCTTCTTGCGCATTGCGTTCGGCTTCGAGTCGCCGTTGTTCGGCAACCTTTCGCTCTTGTTCCATGCGTTGTTCGCTGGCAGCCCGAGTTTCTTCAGCATGACGCAATTTTTCAGCAGCGCGTTCAGCCTCAGCAGCACGCAATTCTTGTTCAATGCGTTCACGTTCGCGGGCACGTTCCGTTAAACCTTGTGCGCGTGCCTTGGCTTCTTCCAAGGACTCACCGGGCTTAATCAGGGGAATCCAACCGGTGTATTCACCACGCAAGATTTCATCAACATCAGGTGGTGTCGGTGCGGCCGTGGCAATCAAGGGATCTTCGCTCACAACGAACTCTTCAATGGGGGGTGCGAGCAGGGCTTCTTCGCCCGTAATCGGCCAGCGTGGTGCGGTCAGTGGGTCGAATGCTCCAGAGTCGAAGGTGTCGTCATTGTCGGGCATGACGAACTCCTTTCCCCAATTGAAGTATTGCTAGCCTACGCGGAATCAGTGCGCCAATGTGCACTGCAGGGGTGGCATGCTTGGACGGTGAGCCTGCTAGATGTCATTGCACTCGGGGCGACGGCTGGTGCCGGCGCTGTCGGGTACGGTTATGCCGAATCGATGGCGTTCACCACTCGTCATCTTGATGCGAATGTGCTACCGCAAGGCAGCGAACCTATCCGCGTTCTGCACCTCAGTGACCTGCACATCACGCCCGCGCAAACTCGCAAAATTCGTTGGGTAAATTCTCTAAACGCCCTCCAGCCTGACCTTGTTGTCGTGACCGGCGATTTTTTGGCACATCAGTTAGCCGTTCCTGCGGTCATTGAGGCATTAGGTGCTCTGACTGAGCGTCCTGGGCTGTTTGTTCTCGGAAGCAACGATTACTTTGCTCCGGAATTGAAGAATCCTTTTATGTACTTCAGTAAGTCGCGCACCATCAAGGGCCATGGCCGTTCATTGCCCACTCAAGACCTCGTCGATGAACTGACCCGCGCTGGATGGTCAGACTTGAATAATGCACAAACGTCCCTAAGTATCGGAGCTTTGCAAATTCATGCGCGCGGCACCAATGATCCGCACATTAAAAAGGATGACTACGCCAAAGTTGCGGGAAAATTTGCTGATGGTGCCTTCGCGCTTGGTGTGACGCACGCACCGTACTCACGGGTGTTGGAATCTTTTTCACGCGATGATGCCGACTTAGTATTAGCCGGCCACACACATGGCGGCCAAGTATGTATTCCGTTTTACGGGGCACTGGTCACTAACTGCGATCTGCCAACAAAGCAAGCAAAAGGGCTTTCCACGTTTACGACAAGTCAACGCAGCATGCCGCTTCATGTATCTGCGGGTGTTGGTACGTCGCCTTACACCCAAATCAGAATTGCTTGCCGCCCTGAAGCAACGTTGTTAACACTGCATTCAAAAAACAATTAAGCAGTAAATTCCTTAGCCACAACTTCGGCAATCTGCGCAGTATTCAGGGCAGCTCCCTTGCGCAGGTTGTCACCGCACACAAAGAAGTCCACTTCATTTGGGTACTCAGGTGAAACACGAATACGGCCAACAACTGTTGGGTCTGTACCGACTACGTCAATTGGTGTTGGGAAAATGTGGTTCTCAGGATCATCAACTACAAGAACACCAATCGCATTTTCCAAAAGCGCACGAATTTCTTCGCCGGTTACAGGACGATTCAATACGGCATGGACTGCCAACGAGTGAGTGGTCACAACTGGAACACGTACACACGTTGCATGGACTTTGAGTTCAGGCTTACCTAAAATCTTGCGCGACTCGTTGCGAACCTTAAGCTCTTCGCTGGTGTAACCGTTTTCCTTGAGTGACCCTGCCCATGGCACGACATTCAGTGCAAGGGGCGCAGGGAAAACCGACGTGTCAGTAATGACATTGCGAACATCTTTAGTTCCCATGCCAAGGTTCTTGCCGGCGACCGCATCGATTTGTTCGTGAAGTGCATCGATGCCGGCTTGACCAGCACCCGAAGCAGCCTGGTATGACGCAACGACTAATTCGCTGACTCCGAAGGCTTCTTCTAGCGCACCGACCACAACAATCATGGACAGTGTTGTGCAATTTGGGTTACTGATGATGCCGCGCGGACGGTTACGTGTCTGTGCAGCATTTACTTCAGGGACAACAAGTGGAACGTCGGGATCCATCCGGAACGCACCACTGTTATCAACAGCAACAACGCCCTTAGCGGCAGCGATAGGTGCCCAGATCTCAGAGATTTCATCCGGCACATCAAACATTGCAACATCGACGCCATCAAAAGCTTCTTCAGTTAATTCTTGAACAACAACATCTTCACCGCGCACACGCAAAACCTTGCCGGCTGAACGGGCTGAAGCAAGAAGACGGATTTCGCCCCACACATTAGGGCGCTCGGAAAGGATTTCCAGCATGACAGTACCAACGGCACCGGTAGCGCCGACAACTGCAAGTGTTGGTTTCTTTGACATCTCTATCGACCTGTTCCGCCATAGACGACTGCTTCGCCGTCTGCATCTAATCCGAATGCACTATGTACTGCCTCCACGCATGTCTTGGCATCTTCGGCACGAATAACAACCGAGATGCGAATCTCGGAAGTAGAAATCATTTCCACGTTCACGCCTGCAGCAGCAATTGCTTTGAAGAACGTCGCTGAAACACCTGGGTGTGAGCGCATACCCGCACCGACAAGTGAAACCTTGGCAATGTTTTCGTCAGTCTCGACATCCTTAAATTGGAGGTCCGCCTGAATTTTGCGAAGTTGCAATTCGGCTTTAGCGGCATCTGCACGAGGAACAGTAAATGAAAGATCAGTAGCCGTTGCGCCGCTTGCGCTGACGTTCTGAACAATCATGTCCATGTTTACGCCAGAGTCAGCGATGGCTTGGAAAATCGCTGCGGCCATACCAGGACGGTCAGGCACGCCAACAACAGTGATCTTTGCGTCACCGAGATCGTGTGCGACACCAGCGATGATTGGTTGCTCCATAACAGCTCCTTGCTTGGACAACTTCACGAGTTGCGACTGATCAGCGAGATCAGCAATAACAAATGTTCCTTCTTTTTCTGAGAAGGACGAACGGACATGAATTGGAAGATTGAAACGCTTCGCGTATTCAACGCAACGAAGGTGCAGAACTTTCGCGCCAGCCGCAGCGAGCTCCATCATTTCGTCGTATGTAATGCGAGGCACTTGACGTGCCTTGGGTGCAATGCGCGGATCAGCAGAAAAAATTCCATCCACATCTGTGTAGATTTCGCACACATCTGCTTGCAACGCACACGCGATTGCCACTGCTGTCAGATCTGAACCGCCGCGACCCAGTGTTGTGATGTCTTTTGTTTCGCGCGCTACACCTTGGAAGCCAGCAATGATTGGAATTGCATTTTCGCTGATTGCTTGCTGAATTCGATCTGGGGTCACATCCACGATGCGCGCTTTGCCGTGTGAAGAGTCGGTAATCAAACCCGCTTGCGAACCGGTGTAGGACCGAGCCTCCATGCCAAGATCATTAATAGCCATTGCCAACAGTGCCATCGAGATGCGTTCACCTGAGGTCAGCAGCATGTCCATTTCGCGACCGGGTGGGTTCGCAGAGACTTGATGAGCCAGATCTAAAAGTTCATCCGTGGTATCGCCCATTGCAGAAACGACTACAACTACGTCATTTCCTGCCTTTTTAGTGTCCACGACGCGCTTAGCGACACGGCGAATGCTGGCGGCATCTGCCACCGACGATCCACCGAATTTTGCGACAACTAAGCCCATGCGATAAGTCTAAAGGGCGTCTCACGCCTAGGACGTACCGTCCAAATAATGGAACGCTGGGCTAAGGATTAACTCGGCGGCGCCCTGCGAAAGCGCGACCCAACGTGATTTCATCGGCGTATTCAATGTCGCCGCCAACTGGAAGACCACTGGCTAGTCGCGTAATGGCCACACCCAGTGGTGAAGTCAGGCGCGTGAGATACGTAGCCGTTGCTTCGCCTTCCAAGTTTGGATTCGTTGCCAAAATGATTTCAACAATTTCATTGTCAGCTAAGCGAGCCACCAACTCTTTGATACGCAAATCATCCGGACCAATGCCATCAATGGGACTGATTGCGCCGCCAAGCACGTGATAGCGACCTCGAAACTCACGAGTGCGTTCAACCGCGAGAACGTCCTTAGGCTCTTCTACAACACAGATCAAACTTGCATCGCGTCGCGTGTCCGCACAAATTCGACACAACTCACCCTGGGCAACATTGAAACAAATCGTGCAAAACTGCACGTTGTCTTTTACTTCATTCAATACCTCAGCAAGACGTTCAACATCCTCTTGCGCCTTCAGCAGATGGAAAGCGATGCGTGATGCGCCCTTAGGACCAACGCCCGGCAGTTTGGCAAACTCGTCAATCAGATCCTGCACAATTCCTTCGTACAGACTGCTCATAATTCGTGCGTACTCTCACTGATCACTTGACCACCGAGTGCGTTCGCAATCAAATCAATTGCGGAACGTGATGCCACATCTTCGTCATCAGGACTTGCGTTACCTCGATCAAATTCTTCAACAGGTTTTGCAGCCGCTTTCGACTTTGCCTTGGGAGCAGCAGTCTTACTCGAATCAACAATCGGATCAATGCGAACATCTACGTTCATTACATTCTTGATTGCCAAACGAAGGCGATCATCGTGGCCGCTGGCCGTTAAATTCTTCATCATGCCCTCATTAGGGAAAGCAACCGCAAGCAACCCATCTTTGCCCAGTGACAACGGCACGCTTTCACGAACAATGAGACCGCCAACTTTACTTTGACGTTGAACGTCTTCGATTACTGCCGGCCAATTTTCGCGAATCGATTCAATCGACGCACTCGCTGCACTTACAGGAGTTGGCGTGGTCTCAGTTTGTACTGGCGCGGCAGCCTCAGTAGTTGCAGTCGTTACCTGTGACGGCTTCATCGGCGGTGGAGTTGAACTGGTGCGCTGTGGTGGAGTTGGAGGCGTACGAGGTGCGGGTGGCTGTGCTGAATTTTGTGACGAATTTTGTGCTGCCGGTGCGGAAGGCGCTGCTTCACGTACCAAACTCGGACGAACCGAAGGCGTAACCCCGCCGGCTTCAAGCTTTGCCACTCGCGCATCTAAATCATCATGAACCTGAGGTGTCACAAGTCGTGCTGCAAGTAGTTCAAGTTGCAACCTTGGCGAAGCGGCACCGCGAAGTTCAGAAAGCCCAGCACTCACCAAGTCAGCAACACGAACAAGTTGCGACTGGGAAAAGAGCTTCGCTTGCGCAACAAGATCGTCAATCTGTTCACCAGGAATATCGAAAACTCCGGAATCGCTCGCAGCCGGGACCTGACTAACAATTACAAGGTCACGTAACCGTTCAAGCAAATCAGCCGCGAACCGCCTCGGTTCATGACCCGTGTTTACAACCTGATCAATCAATGTGAACAACGCAGCACCATCAGCTGAAGCAATCGCGTTCACAACATTTGAAAGCAGCGTTTCATCTGTGAAACCAAGTTGCGCAACCGTATCGGCGTAAGTGATACCTGCCTCACCCGTACCAGCAATTACTTGGCCAAGCACAGATTGTGAATCGCGAACAGAACCTTGACCTGCTCTAGCAATAAGCGTCAACGCAGCGGGCTCGTACTTGATGCCTTCAGCGTCACACAACTTTGCCAAATGATCGCCGAGGACCTTCGCTGAAACAAGTCGGAAGGGATAGTGATGTGTGCGTGAACGCAAAGTCGGAATGATCTTGTCAGGTTCCGTCGTCGCGAAAATAAAACGTAAATGAGGGGGTGGCTCTTCAACCAATTTCAATAACACATTGAACGCATCGCGTGTTAACTGGTGCGCTTCGTCAATGATGTAAATTTTGTAGCGACTAGCAACGGGGGCGTACACGGCACGTTCGCGAAGTTCCTTCGCATCATCAATTCCGCGATACGTCGCCGCATCAATCTCAATAACGTCAATTGAACCCGTACCGTTTGGGGCAAGCTCAACACATGACTGGCATGTTCCACACGGCCTCGACGTTGGTCCCTGCTCACAATTCATCGCCCGGGCCATGATGCGCGCCGAGGAAGTTTTGCCACATCCGCGTGGACCAGTGAATAAGTAGGCGTGATGAATTCGATCAGAATCCAATGCGCGACTCAACGGACCGGTGACATGTTCTTGCCCGATGACGTCAGCAAATACACCAGGACGGTATTTGCGATATAGGGCCAAAGACATAACTAGAGAGTAGTCGCACTACCTGACGGGGTTGTGGCTTGAGGTGACCTATCTTCACTTGCTTGCCGTTGGAAACTAAAGGACCCCTCGCGCACCCGCCAGAGCCCGCTTATCCTTGCTGCCTTCCGGCCCTGGGGAGGTTCACAGGTTGACGCCACACGAGGGGCTGGGTGCAATTCTATGTGCATTTTTGGGTTGGTCTTTTCGAGTTCGAGTTCGCCAAGTGGTGCTGTTAATGGGTAGTCTCGTCCACGGAGGATTCGCCTAGTGGCCTATGGCGCTCGCTTGGAAAGCGGGTTGGGTGCAAGCCCTCAGGGGTTCGAATCCCCTACCCTCCGCGCACGATCAAAACGCCCCGTAAGGGGCGTTTTGTATTTGTGTGGAGGGCGAATGATTCGGGAGGAGAGCATCGCGCTGCGCAGCAGCGCCAATATTCGACGGTTCCCCTACCCTCCGCCAGCAATACAAGGGGTGCTCACAACGTGAGTACCCCTTGATGCATTTAGCGGAGGTGTTTGGATTCGGGAGGAGACCCTCGCGATTGCCAACGAGCACAAGGCTCAGGCAATCGTTAACGACCGACGACCACTCCACAGTTTTTGCTTGAGAACGTTATCGCTATTCGTGGCGGCTCGAGATGAGAATGAGCTAGCTGTAAACAGTTGGTGACAGCACTGCTACTTCGCGTAGGTTGCGGTATTGCTCGGCGTAGTCCAAGCCGAAGCCGACTACGAATTCGTTTGGAATGTCGAAGCCAATGTATTTTGTTGGCACTTCAACTTTGACTGCGTCTGGTTTGCGCATCATTGTCATCACTTCGATGGACTTTGGTCCTCGCGATTTTAGGTTTCGGATGAGCCACGACAGTGTGAGTCCCGAGTCGAGGATGTCTTCAACGATGAGTACATCGCGATCTTTGAGATCGATGTCGAGGTCTTTGAGGATGCGCACAACACCGCTGGATTTTGTGCCCGATCCGTATGAGCTAACGGCCATGAAGTCGATGTGGACTGGAATTGATATTGCGCGGGCTAGGTCTGCCATCACCATGACGGCACCTTTGAGTACCCCAACGAGCAGGAGCGGGTGTTCTGCGTCTGCGTAATCGCGATCGATTTCGGCAGCAATCTGCGCTAACCGATTCTGCAGCTCATCGTTGGTGAGGATTACCTTGGTGAGTTGATTTTCGATATTGGCAGCGTCCACGCGCAACTCCTATGTCACTTGGTTGTTGTAAACGTCAGTCTGCCATGTGCTCTTTGAACGTTGACAGCCCCTGGCAGGTTTAGCGGTCCTTGGCCATGCCAGTTAGTAATGAGTGAGTCGACGGCGGTGATGTGTTCTCGGGTCAGATCGTTTTGATTACACCCTTCGGCGATGCAGAGTCGGCGCAACACTCGCGTTCTTACGGCTGGAAGAAGTTGAGTCAAAGTGTCTACATCGGCGGCTTCTTCATGTGAAATTTGTGCAGCAAGTGTGTCGAGGGCATCTGCGTCGTCACGCAACATGTCTGATGTCCGGGCAAGTGCTGCGCTAATTCCAGGACCAAGCTCGGCTTCCATCACGGGAAGTACGTTGATGCGGGTTCGTACACGAAGGAAGTCGGGGTTGCTGTTGTGTGGATCTTCGAATGTCTCTAGATCCGTGACCGTCGAACGAATATGTTCCCGTGACAGCGCCAACATTGGGCGACGATAAATCCCGTCGATTGGTCGCATACCTGAAAGAGAGCGTGCACCTGAGCCTCGGGCAAGTCCAAGTAAAACTGTTTCTGCTTGATCATCGCGGGTATGTCCTAGCAGAACTGCTTTGGTTCCAGTTTCAGCACAGTACGTTGCGAACGCAGCACGGCGAGCATCACGGGCAGCGTTTTCGAGTCCACCCGCAGTTGTATCTCGAGAAACAACTACTGGAATGACTACGACGGGGTTCGCACCAAGTGCTTGTGCCTGAGTGAGGGCGGCTTGCGATGTTTCTGCGGAGTATGCCTGCAGCTGATGATCGATGATGAGCGCGCCGACGTTGATGGACAGCTCGCGTCCCACATGCACGGCAGCGCGAACCAGCGCAACGCTGTCGGCACCTCCGCTCAAGCCGACAACAATGGAGTCACCTTGCGGAAGGTCCTTGAGGTTTGCTAACAGTGCAGTGCGCAGCCGTGGGTCAATCATGATGAACTTTCGATTTCGGGGTGATCCATGCGCACGCTACGACTATAGATGTGCCACGTCCCACATCGCTCATCAACAAGAGCACTCACCCATGGGACTTAGACTGGGAACACAGACTTTTCAAGAAAATCGCAACAAAGCAAAGGTGGTCGGCCATGGCAATGGAATTTGACGTTCTCGTAGAGATTCCTGGTGGTAGCCGTAATAAGTATGAGGTCGACCATGAGACTGGTCGCCTTCGTCTTGATCGCATGCTGTTCACAGCTACGCGTTACCCGCGTGATTATGGCTACATCGAAAACACCCTTGGTCAGGATGGCGACCCACTTGATGCTCTCGTTCTTATTGAAGAACCTACTTTTCCAGGTGTGCTGATTCGCTGCCGCGCAATTGCGATGTTCCGAATGCGTGATGAAGCCGGTGGCGACGACAAGATCATGTGCGTTCCTGCAAATGATCCGCGCAAGTTGAGTTTGCAGGATTTGGAAGACATGCCTGAATTTGAGCGTCTTGAAATTCAGCACTTCTTTGAAACATATAAGGATCTCGAACCAGGTAAGTCCGTTGAGGGCGCAACCTGGGCTGATCGTGATGCCGCTGAACTTGAGATTCGTGATTCGATTGAACGGTTTAAGAATTCAGATCACTAGTTGTACAAACAATGGCCCGCTTTCGTTGGAAAGCGGGCCATTGTTTTGTGTTCTTTAAACTGCGGCTAGTTCGAAGCCTTTGAGCAAACGGTTGATGACGTCGACTGCACTCCAACCATCTGGATGTTCGGCAAGCATTCCTTCAACGTCGCTGGTTGTTGAACCGAGCGTCAGTAGCGGTGCTTCTTTGTAACCATCTGGTCGTTCTTGTCCAAGCCCGATTGCTGCAACGAGTCCGTTGCACAAACAGATACGTCCTTCAAGGTCTTCAGCTTCGCCGCCCTTTTTCAGGTATGGCGCATCTGGTTCAGCAGCACAGCGGTAAGAAACTTTGCCCGCTTCATCAATGTGGCTGGATCGTAGATAGCCAAGGTCACACAAGCGCGGGCGTGCTTTGTAGGTGGAGGCTTCGCCGACGGTGCCTTCGAGCTCAACAACTTTGAATGGGAAACCTGTTGGTGAAGCGCGATGGTCCGTGCGGACTTTGAGCTGATGCTTAATTGCCGCTTGCAACATTTGTTCGCGGTACTGCGGCAACAAACCTGACTCTTTGCTCAATGCAAACAGTGAACCGACTTGAACACCTTCGGCACCGAACGCTAATGCTTCAGCGACAGCTTCCGGTGTTGCACGTCCGCCGGCCATCCAGAACGGAAGTCCAACATCTTTGATCTTTGCCATATTTGGTTCGTCGAGTGGACCGTAACCAGTTGGTGTGTCTTGCATACGTCGCGGTGGAGCATTGTGTCCACCAGCTTCGTGATGTTCAACAACAAATCCGTCGGGACGTGTTACTTCATTGCGTGCGAGGTATGCAGCGAGAACTTCGGCGGTAACGATTGCCAGGAATGCAGGTCGTGGAATTTCTGGCGCAACACCGAATGATTCGAGCGGATTGAATTCAAGCACTGGAGCAGCAACACCTGCTGGGCGTTCCGAGTCAATCGAAAGTGCGCCTGGCTTGCCTTGCGAAAAATCAGTCATGAGCTGTGGGATTTCGCGCGGAATTCCTGCACCCATAAGTACTGCATCAACGCCAGCGAGCATTGCTCCGTAAAGTGCAGCCGGTGTTGCAGTTTGCAATTTCTCTAGGAAGTTGATTCCGACTTTGCCGTTACCGGCCTGCTTTGCTAACCACACTTCCACGAAGTTGGCGGCAACCGATAGTTGATCGTGTTCTTTATGCGCCTGAATGCTGAGACGTCGCATCGGGCGATACGGTTCACCGTTACGACCATCTGGTCGATAAAACTTTTCGAGAATATGTTCAGCAACATCTTGGTATGGGAATGCTGCGAGTGCTTGACGCATGTGTCCGCCGCGGTCGCCGTCTTGTAAACGCCGTGCAACTACCGTCTCGAGTGCGGTACCCGACACAACTCCAAGTTGTCCCTGCTTGGCAACGGTCTGTGCGAGATACCACGATGAAACGGCAGCACCCATGCCACCTTGAATGATTGGTGGTAGACCAAGTGAGTTCATCAAATCTCCTGTGCAGGATGGACGTATTAAGTTACGTTGCCGTAACCTACGCTAGCGTAACCTACGGGGGCGTAGGTTCGCCACATTTACCAACTTTCGCATGGATTTACGCCTTATTGGGGAGGAAATTCCCCAAATTAGGACTCCGCACCCTCGCGCAGGGTTTCTAAGTTGCGCACACTCGACACGGATAGCACGGCAGCTAGGGCTACGGATGCCACCCCGGCCAATACCAACAACGTTGTTGTCGATCCCAGGCGTGCAGTTAAAGGGCCAGCGAACAGAAGTCCCAGCGGCGCCAAAGCTAGCGAACCGAATGCATCGTAAGACGTTACCCGCGAAAGTGATTCTCGAGGAATCTGCGACTGCATCGTTGTTTGCCACAGAATCATAAAAAAGTCCAAAGACATTCCAGCGAAGAATGCCGCGAGCATGATGAGTGGAACGGAAGTTGTCACACCCATCACTAAACACCACAAAGTGAAAGCGAACTGGCTCGAAACTCCAACGCGAAGTGGGTAACGAAAAGTCTTTTTCATTGTGACTACAACGCCCATCAACATGCCAGCGGACATTGCCGCAAGAATCAGCGACCAAGGTTTAGGTCCGCCTAGAACAGTCTTTGCATGAAACGGCCCGACAACACTAAAGACACTTTCCATCACCATCGCGATGATTGTGTATCCCGCAACAACTGCGACCACCCACGGACGAGTAATGAATTCCTTCCAACCGTGGATTAAATCGTCAAACACTCCAGGCGAATGTTCATCATTAACTCGAGTAGTTCCAAAGTGACGCAAACCAAAAACTAAAATTCCAGCAGTTGTGAATGTCAGACCATCAATAATGATTGCCCAACCTGGCCCAAAGGCAGCAACGATAATGCCACCCGTAACCGTGCCAATAATCATCGTCACATTAGAAACAAATGCCACGCTTGAATTTGCCGATTGCAGATGCTCTTCAGGAACAATTTCAGGAACCATGCCGGAAAATGCCGGCCACCAAATTGCATTCAAGACACCGGACAGGAATGCGATTACAGCCATACTCATTACAGATGCGTGACCAGAAATCAGCGAGATGCCATTTCCAATCACTAAGGCGCTCAGCAGAATATCCGAACTGCCCACAAGTAGCGCGCGAGGAAAGCGATCACCGAGTACACCGCCTAGTGGCATAAGGAATGCCAGCGGAAGCATTTGCGCAGCCATCACGATACTCAACGAGGACGCAGTTGCACCATCCAAAGTCAATACGCCGAATGCCAGCGCAATAGGTCCTAAACCATTTCCGAAATTTGAAATGAGTCGCGCCGTGAGCAAGAGTCGAAAGGCTGGAATCTTGACCAGAGTCTTCAAAGTACTCATCATGAGAAATTCATCGCTTTGTGAGATCAGCCGTCGGGTCCAAAACCCAGTCCAGTATGCCTTGCCACGGACCCCAACCTTCTTCGCCAGCAAAGTGTCCAGCGCCAATCACGGTAACAAGTGGAAGTTCTAGCGGCTCAGCGAATGTTGCGGCAACACCACGTGGTGTCCAAGGGTCAGCGTCGCTTCCCACAAAAAGAGTTGCATCAGCAGATGCATGCGCAGCGGCCCGCACTGAAGAGTCAGTCATGTCTAACTGGAATGAAGGCACTTCGCCACATAAATCTGGATCTGCGGGCGCAACGAGCAAAACTCGACTTGGGCGCTCGGGCAGTTTCCCCGAAAGGGCTAAGTGCAACCACGTCAGAGTTCCCAGTGAATGCCCGATAACAATGAGTTCGTCATCGCTTACTTCTTTCAGCATCGCGAGTTCGTTGAGCGCGACATCTGACCAGTCAGCCAAATTTGGAAATTCTGTATTCGGAAGCTGCGGATATGCCACAGCGTGTCCTTGTTGGCGAAGCGCGGTCACTAAGTTGCGATGCCAATGCCCCACTGGCCGAACATTTCCCCATCCGTGGATGACAAGCACACGCTTCATAAAGACAACCTCACGTTTGATTTCGAATTAATGCAAAATGTTGACTGCGCGAGCAATCACAAGTGCAACCACTACCAAGGATGTAAGTGACTGTACCAACATCAATGCCTTGGCCCAACGAGTCAGCGGCAACACATCCGTTGGACTGAACGCACTGGAATTTGTAAACGAGATGTAGAGGTAGTCAAAGAAATTGGCTGCCCAATGTGGCGCCGACAAATCGGGATCTGACATTTGCGGAAACATAAAATCTGGAATGTGTTTCTTAGCGTTTGCTCGAGCTGCGGGACCGCCACGATCAAATTCCCAGTACCACAGCGCAAATACCACTACGTTTGTGATCCAAATCGAACCACCAACGGTTAGAAGATGCTTTGCATCAGTCACGCCGCCGTCAAGAAGGGCGCTAATCAATTTGGCGACTGACGATAGGTTTGCAATCGACATAACACCAACGAGGGCCAAACTGATTTGCCGAGGGAGTTTGTCTTCCGAAGCGATGTGTCGAGGATTGACCACCATTAAGGCAACCAACAGTGTCGCTTCAACGCCGAACACAAGTTTTGGAAAAGCGATGTTCAGATTATTCGGTAGTGCAAATTGCAGCAGGTTTACAAACAGAACAACGAGGGCAACTGGCCATCGAGGTTCACCACGATGTTCGTGATGCCAAAACGGGGCACTTCGTTGATTGCTTACTTCACTCATGACAGACTCCTTCTCCCAATCTAGTCGGGCAGTCGCAATGCATGGTTTTGTCAGCCATGATTCGTGTCGCTGAAGTAAGGTTAAGAAATGAGCGAGTTCCAAATTACTTACTGGCGCGATTTCCCATCCATGGTGGTTGCCCGTGAAGGCGACGAAACAGTCAAGGTCCAACTTGCCGCCCGGTTTCAAGAGGCAATTGATGAGGCTGCCATGCGCGTTGGAGCTGCAGACGCAGACGCCTACCTCGATGGTTGGCGTCGTAGTGACTGGGAAACCACTGAGGGAACACCAGCCGAAGTTGCTGAACAAGTAAGCGCACGACTTGAAAATGAACTCACCACCGATGCACTAGCAGCGATGCTGGACAACCTGTCCTAAGGAGAAACTCATGACTGATTTGTATACCTGGCTCGATGAAGGTCACACACTCGTGGGCGACGGTGCGATGGGTACCGAATTGCAAAAAGCGGGTCTCGACGACGGTGGTGCACCAGAGCTGTGGAACGTTGAACACCCTGATCGTGTGATTGCAATCTTGGGCGCCTACGCGGATGCTGGCGCCACTTTCCTCACAACAAATACTTTCGGTGGATCACGTCCACGTCTTGCTATGCATGGTCTCGAGGATCGTGTTCACGAACTCAACAAGGCTGCGGCTGAAGTTGCACGTACCGCTGCGGGCGGTCGCGACATTTTTATCGTCGGTGACATTGGCCCATCCGGTGAACTCATGGAGCCTATGGGCACCTTAACTTTTGACGGTGCCAAGGAATTATTTGCAGAACAGATTAAAGGGCTCGTAGACGGTGGCGTAGATGCTGTTCTCATCGAAACAATGAGCGACCTTGAAGAAGTGCGTGCCGCAGTTGCTGCTGCGCATGAAGTTGCACCGGGGCTCCCTGTCGCAGCAACTTTGAGCTTTGATACAAACTTGCGCACCATGATGGGTGTGAAGCCAATGACAGCGATTACCGCGATTTCTGAAATGGGTGTTCGTTTAGTGGGTGCCAATTGCGGCCGCGGAACTGACGAGATGCGTTTGATTGCCCAGGAACTTGTAGATGCAAAACCTGAAGGCACACATATTCTTATTCAAAGCAACGCTGGGTTACCCCAATTGGTTGGTGGAGAGTTCATCTACACCGGTACGCCTGACGAAATGGGTGACTTTGTTAAGGACATGGCGGCTCTTGGCATCAAAGCGATTGGCTCATGCTGTGGTTCAGATCCAACTCACACTGCTGCCATCAGCGCGGTACTTGGCGCATGACAGATGAAGAGCTACCTGACCGCAGCATGCTCGGACCTGGCGAGTTTTATCCAGTCGTAGGCGTTGGGCCGCATCCACAACCGTGGCCAACGGATCCGCATTTTGATCCTGAACTCCTTGAGCTCGGTGATCGGCGAAATGTTGTCGATAAATATCGTTACTGGTCGGTGGAAGCAATCGTTGCAGACCTTGATACCCAGCGCGCCAAATTGCACATCGCAATTGAAAATTGGCAACACGACCTCAACATTGGCTCTGTCGTGCGAACCGCCAATGCATTCAACGTAACGGGCGTACACATTGTTGGGAAGAAGGGATGGAATCGTCGCGGCGCAATGGTCACGGATCGCTACTTGCATCTTTTCCACCACCCGACAGTTGCAGATTTTAAAGAGTGGTCGCTGGCAAATGATGTTCCCATTGTTGGCATCGATAATGTTCCGGGTTGCGGCAACATTGAATCGACACCTTTACCTGAATCATGTGTCCTTTATTTTGGTCAAGAAGGCCCTGGCATGAGTGAAGAGGGTCTTGCTGCCTGCACTTTGATTTTGGGTATTACCCAGAGCGGGTCAACACGTTCGATGAATGCTTCCGCTGCGGGTGCCATTGCGATGTATGCATGGGCAATGCAACACGTTCATAACCGCTAAGTATTGATAAGCGAGTCTTTACCGAACAGTTATTGAGTACGTGCCGCTTGCGGCAACAGCGCCACCATTCAGAGCATTAACAGCAATGCGGTACTTAGTAGCAACCTTTGGCAATTTGATGCTGCTGAATTGCACGAGACCTGATGAAGTTGATGTTGTACTTTTAGCCACAACCCATTTGCGAGTTGCTGAGTTGTAATACTGCAACGTTGCAGGTATCGACTTTGCTGGTCGACTAGTCAATGTCGTCAATGTCGCCGAAAAATTCTTCCCAACGCTGTGGGAAGCGGAACGAACCACTGTCGCTCCAGAAAGCGTAATTCCACTTATTCCCGTCACTCGCAAAGCCTTACCAACATTAAGACACGTAGCGGCAGTGAAGCCTTGCACTTTTGAAGTCACGAGTGAATTGCAAGCTGTGGACACTGCGCGAGCAAAGTCCCAATAGGTTGAAGATGCCGTCATACCTGATGCCATTGCTTTGTAGACAAGTTTTGACATTCGAACAATGCCAGTGCAACTTGCCGCACCGCTAGTACACAAACTTGGATGCGTACCCATGGCTGTCACGCCTGACGCAGTGTCACCGTTAGCAAGTATCCAGGCGAAGCGATCAAGGGGTCCATTCATCGCATGACTGTCGCATGTGGGATCCCAATTGGCATTAATTTTTGGAATGGGGACCCAATCACTTTCGGCACAGTCGCTTCCGATTGCGCCGCCTTGAGTTGAGTCAAGCACTTCGCGCATGTTTCGAAATCCACGCACATAATCACTGGATACACCTTCACCAATGTTCCAGTTGTAATCGGCGGCCTCGCCACTTGTGACGTACAACTGATCGACCGCTTCACCGAATACGTCGGAGAGTCCTTCGCTGATACCACTTGTTTCACTATTTGCCGAGCCGCTTGTATTGAATGCAACGGCAAAGGACACGCCATGAGCTAATTCATGCGCAATCACATCCTGAGCACCATCGAATCCTTGACCCATGAAGATTCCACTACATGAACCGTTATCGGAAGGTCCACAGGCGGCGGACGACCAAGGGACCCAGAAAGCATTTTGCAAGGGGCAGGTGCTGTTTGTTGCGCCCGTGCACACATTTACATAGGCACTAATCACAGCACCTGTCAGTGTGTTTCCGTATCCACATTTAGCGCCAGGCGAATTATCCGACGTCTGATTTATCAGTGCCGAAATGTTTCCGAGGTATTCAACGCAATTTATGTTGGTGGCCAAAATGGTGTTAAAGAACTGTGACGTGTTGATGATGTTTTGTTTGGCGACCAACGTACTGGCCACGCCTTCGCCAACAAAGTTTTTTCCGCACAGCGGGTATGCGGAGGAATCCGTATTCATGTACCGAGTGGAGCCGCCAAACTGCGAGACAAGAATTGTTCCTGGATAAACGTACGAAGGAATGTTGTCACTGCCAGGTGTCGCATCCGGCACAGTTATTCGGTACGTCAATGCGCGGGAAGAGTTATTTGGAACCGACGCCGTGAACACACCGTCGTATGGATAACCAATTCCGGAAACGCTAACCGCCGAGCCATCAGCAATATTGTGCGCCGAACCAATGCCGAGTGTGACATCTATGTGTGTCGAGTCAACATACGCAGATGAGAACGTCGAAAAGGTGCGGGTCGTTCCCAAGATGCCGCCATTACCCGATTGACCAAGGTAGTCGGTGATTACTGCCTGTTGCATATCGCACACGAGCGGATCTGGTGACACATTGTTGTTATTGGCAACAGAATCGGCCAGCGGGACTTGCCAGAGCAATGCGCCAGAGCCGTCGGCGATATACGTCTTCATCCCAGCCAATTGTGAATTGTGTACATACGTGTTGGCACGCCAAACAAAATATTGTCCGTTGGGCATTTCGGGCGACAAGTGTGAATCAACAAGCAGGGGCTCAACATTGGTGATACGAACTTCACTGGTCGGTGTCGGCGCGGTGCTTTGAGTAGCAACATGAATCGCCCGCTCAGCTTGGGATGCGGTGAAAGTTGGAGCAGCTAGCGCGGACACCGGCGCAACCTCGACTGTCACGGCCAGTAGTGCATTGTCTTTATCGAGAGTGACCGCAACGAGTGAGGCGAAGATTTCTACGTCCCCTACGTACTGTTTGAAGCGAACAACATGTTGTCCGTCACCAGTTGGAACGATTCGATCAAAGCGCAGTTGGCTTGGGGTGATTTGCCATTGTTGAGCATGTCGCTCAATAAAATCTCGAGCTGCTGCGAGGACTCCGGCCACATGTGTCGACTCTGCTGTCGTTGTGGCGTAAGACATCGACGTTGCTCTCAACCCACTGGTGGAAACGCTACTGATGCCATTTGTGCTGTGGGTGGTTGCAGTTGCACCCTGCATAACGCCAAGTACAAGGAGTCCGGAGATGCCAAGAGCCCAAGGCGATAACCGGCGGGCAGGAACTTTCACAGATACTCCTCTATTGGTACTAAATCTATTCCACTGCTGTGACGCATTAAACCAACGAAAATCAAAGATTCAGCCAAGAATGCCTTTACGGTAATGTGCAAGTAAGGGTTGTGGAAAGACTTAGTTTGTGAATCGAGAGTGAATTTTCCGTGAGTGAATCAATGACGCTTCGCCTCACCGTTGGATTGGCGATCAGCGCGGTACTTATTGTTTTGGCTGCCCGGCGTTTGTGGTTCCTTTACTCACTCGTGCGAAGCGGCCAGCCGGCGGTCGATCGCACCGCAAACCGTCGCGAACGGGCAGCAACCCAAGTTACTGAGGTTCTCGGGCAGCGCAAGTTGCTCAAATGGACAATCCCAGGAATTGCTCACGTATTTGCCTTCTGGGGTTTCCTTGTTTTGTCCTTAACAATCGTGGAAGCATTCGGCGCGTTATTCACTTCTGAGTTTGCATTCCCCATCATTGGACATGCACCAATAATCGGTTTTCTCGAAGATCTATTTGCTGTACTCGTTGTTGTTGGCATCGCCATGTTCGCCGCCATTCGCATCAAACGTAACCCAGCCAAACTTGGTCGCGAGTCACGCTTTTTTGGATCACATACTTCAGCCGCCTGGCTAGTTCTCTTCATGATCTTTAACGTGATTTGGACTTTGTTCCTTTACCGTGCCGCGCAGTACAACGTCAGCATCGACAAAGGAACACAAAACTTTCCATTCATGAATGGCGGTGCATTCGCGAGTGAAACAATTGCGAGTTGGATTCACCCGCTTGGAACAACAGCCAATCAATGGCTCGAAATGCTTGGCCTGTGGCTCAACATCGGTGTAATTTTTGGTTTCCTACTCTTGGTGCTTCACAGCAAACATCTGCATATCGGCGCAGCACCGCTAAACATTTTGTTCAGCCGCCGCCCCGATGCACTCGGACCGTTGCTTCCTATCTACACCGGAACGGAACTTCTTGACTTTGAAGATCCAGCTGACGACGCCATCTTTGGTCGCGGCAAGATCGAAGATTTCACCTGGAAGGGCAACCTCGACATGTTGAGTTGCACCGAGTGCGGTCGTTGCCAAAGCCAATGTCCGGCTTGGAACACCGGTAAGCCGCTTAGTCCGAAATTGATGATTATGGATATGCGTGATCACCTCTTTGCAAAAGCACCGTACATTCTTGCGGGCAGCGAAGAGTCGAACATCAGCGACTTCACAGCATCAGTCCAAGCAGAAATTGCACGACCAATGGTTGGGTCACGCGCTGACGATCCTCACGCTTTAACAGACGGCTACGACGCATCAGGTCATCGTTCTAACGAAGGTGCCGTCATCGACTACGACGCACTGTGGGCCTGCACGTCATGCGGAGCCTGCGTACAACAATGTCCCGTTGACATTGAGCACATTGACCACTTCATGGACTTGCGCCGCAATCAAGTAATGATTGAATCCGAATTCCCATCTGAACTGGGTGGATTGTTCAAAAACCTCGAAACCAAGGGAAATCCCTGGGGCATGAATGCCAGCGGACGCACCACATGGATTGAGGAATGCGAATTCCCAGTACGTGTCTTCGGCATGGACGGCGAAGAGACAATTCCAGCAGATGTTGAATACCTGTTCTGGGTTGGATGCGCCGGCGCATATGACGACCGTGCCAAGAAAACCACAAAGGCAGTTGCCGAACTTCTGCACACAGCTGGAATTGAATTCATGGTTCTTGGCGAAGGCGAAACATGCACGGGCGATCCTGCAAGACGTGCAGGAAACGAATTCCTCTACCAAATGCAGGCCCAACAAAACGTTGAGGTACTGAACGAAATTGGCGCAAAGCGCATTGTTGTGACCTGCCCACATTGCATGAACACAATTGCGCGTGAATACCCACAACTTGGTGGCAACTACGAAGTCGTTCACCACACCGTCTTACTCAACCAACTTGTGAGCGAAAATCGTTTAACGCTACTTGCACCAGAAGATGAGTCAGTCACTTACCACGACCCGTGCTACCTAGGTCGACACAACAAGATCTACATGCCACCACGCGAATTGCTCGTAAACATGCCTGGTGTCAACCTCGTCGAAATGGATCGCAACAAGGAAACATCGTTCTGTTGTGGTGCTGGTGGTGGCCGTATGTGGATGGAAGAGACAATCGGTACCCGAATTAATCAGAACCGTGGCGATGAAGCATTAGCAACAGGTGCAACCAAAATTGCAGTTGCTTGCCCATTCTGTTCAGTGATGCTCAACGATGCGGTCACTGTGCGCGGTGCTGAAGGCGGCAACGCCCAAGAAGCAAGTGTTGTAGACATCGCCACACTTCTGCTTGATCGCGTACAAAAATAGGTCCCTACCCCGCACTGTGGGATAGGGACCTATAAAAGTTTTTTACTTTGTCACATCTGTGCGATGGAAATTCGCATGTGACCGACTTGGCGTTGGACCACGTTGTCCCTGGTAACGCGAACCATAAATACTCGAACCATAT
>CANGDT010000015.1 GCA_947452755.1 Actinomycetota bacterium | reverse complement strand
TTTTGGTATGGCTAAATGGTCTGTTTATATGCCACTATGGGTACACGCAAGTGGTTAGAGCGTGTCTGACCCAAGTTTGTAGGAGGTGTGCGATGACTCAAGAGCAGGTTTCGCCGCCCGAATTCGACTACGGATTCTTCTCGTACGAGTCCAAAGACGAGATGATCGCCAAGTCCAAAGAATTCTGGAACCCGGGTAAAACTCAATTTTGGCAAGACTCTGGAGTGCCGCTGGTCATCGACCGCCGCGAAGAGTACTTCATCTATGACATGTCGGGTAAGCGCCTTATTGATGCGCACCTGAACGGTGGTACTTACAACCTGGGTCACCGCAACGCTGAAGTCGTTCAGGCAGTCACCATGGCGATGCAGCATTTTGACATTGGTAATCACCACTTCCCATCATTAGCTCGCACTGCACTTGCTGAAGCTCTCGTGAAGAGCGCACCGGCTGGCATTAACAAAGTCATTTATGGTTCCGGTGGCGGCGAAGCAATCGACATCGCTTTGAAGACTGCACGCCATGCAACACAAAAGCGCAAAATTGTGTCAATCATCAAGGCCTACCACGGTCACACAGGACTCGCTGTTGGCACAGGTGACGATCGCTTCTCGAAATTGTTCTTGTCGGATAGTCCAGAAGAATTCCCACACGTGCCATTCAATGACCTTGAAGCCATGGAAGAAGTTCTTCGTCCACGCGATGTCGCTGCAGTCATCATGGAAACAATTCCAGCAACATACGGTTTCCCATTGCCAAACCCTGGTTACCTCGAAGCAGTAAAAGCGTTGTGCGAAAAGTACGACGCGCTTTACATTGCTGACGAAGTGCAAACAGGTTTGATGCGCACCGGCGAACTATGGGGCATCACCAAGCACGGAATTACACCAGACATCATGGTGTCGGGTAAGGGCATTTCCGGCGGCATGTACCCAATCGCAGCCGTCATGGCCACGGACAAGGCAGCAGCCTGGTTGAACGAAGATGGCTTCGGGCACATTTCAACATTCGGTGGTGCTGAACTTGGTTGTATCGCAGCACTCAAGACGTTGGAAATTTGCAGCCGCGACGAAACACGTTCGATGGTTCACTACATCGCTGATTATGTTGGTCAGCGTTTGCGTTCCGTCCAAGAGACCTACCCAGACTGGTTCACTGGCATTCGCCAGAACGGTGTAATCCTCGGTCTTGAATTTGCACACCCACAAGGCGCGAAGTACGTCATGCGTCACCTGTACGAAAACGGTGTGTGGGCAATCTTCTCAACGTTGGACCCACGCGTTCTCCAGTACAAGCCAGGTATTTTGCTGAAGCCAGAAGTTGCTGAAGAAATGCTTGATCGCACTGAAGTGGCCATTGGCAAAGCCTGGAATGAAATCAAAAACTCACGGAGTGCGCGATGAGTGAAATTACCTTTGAACCATTGATGGTTGAACCCGCAGGAGTTCCACGCGGACGTGCCATGGTCGAACGTGCTGACTGGGCTGGTCGTGCATTTGCAAAGTACGACATCGCATCTGTGAACCGCATTGTTGAAGCCGCGGCACAAGCTGCAGCAGCACGTGCACAAGAATTTGCCCGCGCTGCAGTGGCTGAAACAGGTTTCGGTGTTGTTGAACACAAGGTCCTGAAGAACATTGCCTGCTCAACAGGATTACTCGAAACATATCGCGGACACGATTACGTGACACCCGAGATCGATGAAGCAAACAAGATTGTTGCTATCCCACGCCCAGCCGGTGTGATCTTTGCGCTGACACCATCAACAAATCCTGTTGCAACTGTCACGTTCAAAATCATGCTCGCACTGATGACGCGCAACTCAATCATCATCAGCCCGCACCCGATGGCAAAGCGAGTGTGTGTTGAAGCCGCCCGCACAATGGCCGAAGCCGCTTTTGCTGCCGGTGCCCCCGACGGCATCATCCAAATTGTTGAAGATCCATCAATTCCGTTAATCAACGCATTGATGACAGACGAGCGCGTTGATGTTGTAGTCGCAACAGGCGGAACACCAGTTGTCCGCTCGGCGTACCGAAGCGGTAACCCTGCAATCGGCGTCGGTCCAGGCAACGTACCAGTCCTCGTTGATGTAACTGCTGACATTCAATTAGCCGCCGCGCGCATCATCGAAAGTAAGTCATTCGACAACTCGATTCTGTGCACCAACGAATCAGTAGTGATTGCCGAAGAAGCGATTGCTGACAAGTTGCTCGCCTCAATGACTCGCGAAGGCGGTTACGTTCTTAAGGACGAAGAACTCGACGCCATTCGCAAGACTGTTTTCCCTGACGGCCACTTCAACGTCAAGATGGTAGGCAAGGACGCAACGTGGATTGCGGAACAAGCGGGCATTCGTGTACCGGCCAAGACTCGTGTCCTCATTGCACCTTTTGAACTTGTTGCCACCGAAGAACCATTGGCACACGAAAAATTGTGCCCAGTTCTTGGTTTCGTTCGAGTGCCGACTGCTTCACGTGGCATTGCCACAGCGCAGGCAGTGCTTCGGATCACTGGCGCCGGCCATTCGGCAGCTATTCACAGTTCAGATTCTGCAACCGTGATGTCGTTCAGTGCTGCGGTTCCCGTGCTGCGTATTTCGGTCAACGTTGGAAACAGCCTTGGCGCGTCAGGTATCCAGACGAATCTTGCACCGAGCATGACGATTGGTACTGGCTTCTTCGGTCGTTCATCAGTGGGCGAGAACCTCCAGCCAAAGCACCTGATCAATCACACTCGCTTGGCATACAACGCTGATGCCCGCGAAGTGATGCCGTCGTTTGCTGGTCTGAACCCGTGGGTCAACCCAAGCGGACCAGTGCCTACGTACCCACGTGCGTCGAACGAACAGCAAGTGTCAGCACCAAGCAACATCTATCGCGAACCGATGTCCAATGACGCTGCTGAACTCCGCGATGAAATTCGCAAACTGATTGTTGAAGAACTTCAAGCATTGATGAAGAACTAAGCAGAGACGAGAGATTAATGGCAGAGCTACGGTCGTTCATTTTTATCGACCAACTACAACCTCAAACCATGTGCTACCTAGGTTCATGGGTTAAGGGTGCTTTGCCGCGCGCAAACATGGCTGCGCAGATCATCGAAGTTGCACCGGGTCTCGACATTGAACCATTGACCGATGTTGCGCTGAAGCATGCAAATGTTCAGGCCGGCATGCTGGTTGTTGAACGTCAGTATGGCTACCTGGAAATCCATGGACCAACTGAAGAAGTGCGCTCAGCCGCCCAGGCAGTGTTGAATGCCCTTGGTACAAACGAATCATCAGCCAGCAAGCCACAAATTTTGGCCAGCCGCGTTGTTGCCTCCGTTGATCACCAGCATGCATTCCTCATTAACCGCAATAAAGGCGGCTCAATGGTTCTGCCAGGCGAGTCGTTGTACGTGCTGGAAGTTCAGCCCGCGTCTTACGCAATCCTGGCCGCCAACGAAGCTGAAAAGGCCGCCAACATCAAGGTTGTTGACTACCGCATGATCGGTGCAACTGGCCGCGTCTACTTATCAGGCAAGGAAGCCGACGTTCGTGCTGCAGCCGAAGTTGCTGAAAGCGTTTTGAGTGGTCGCTGATGACAAAACCAGATAACGACATGTTGCGTTCGCTAGTGCGTGAAGCACTTCGCGACGCGCTTGGTGGCACGCAAGGAGTTGCAGCGCTTGCGGCGAAAACGCCAGCGCCACTGGCAACCCCACAGGTCACCGAAGTTGTGTCGCTTTCCAACCCGCACGAGATGAACGCATTCGTTCAACGCATCCTCGACATGGGTGAAGACGCAGCAACCCGCGCGCAACTGCGCAGTGGCGGAATCGCTTTCGAACTCGCAGGTGGCCACACCGCATCTGCAACAACAGGAACTTCAGTATCAGGAAACTCAATTCACATCGAAAAGGGTGCAGTTACTGAATCAATGGTCCGCAAGGCTGCCGAGTCTGGGGCTACGTTGATTGTGGGTCGTCGTGCAGTAGTCACGGCTCTGGCAAAAGACAAAGCCAAAGACATGCGCGTGACGATCATTAAAGAAGGACAAAACAATAATCAGAAGGGATCGGTGAGTCGCTGATGTTAAAAGCGAAAGTCATCGGCAATGTATGGGCAACTCGACGTCTGTCGGAAATTCCAAATGGAGCTTTCCTAGAAGTTGAAGTTGATGGCGGTTCACGCCTGATTGCCTTCGATGTCCTAGGTTCCGGCCTTGGCGAGAGCGTATTGGTAGCAACTGGTTCAGTTGCTGCGTCATGGTTCCCAGGCACAACACCACCCATCGACGCATTGATCATCGGATCAATCGACGAAGCAAAGTAAAGAGTTCTGGGTCGCGCCGTGGCCCAGATGCGTGAAGAACTACGCAGGTAGTTCCGATCGCTGGCAACAACGGGAAACCGGAATTGCCACAACCGAAAGTGGACACCCGTTCACATTCATATAAAGGAGAAAGACATGTCAAACAATGCACTCGGTTTGATCGAAACCAAAGGCTACGTAGCTGCAGTTGCTGCTGCTGACGCCATGGTCAAGGCAGCCAATGTCACCATTGTTGCGCGTGAAGAAGTTGGCGACGGTCTTGTAACTGTTGTCATCGTGGGCGATGTCGGCGCAGTTAAGGCTGCAACCGATGCTGGCGCAGAAGCCGTCAACCAGGTTGGCGAACTTGTGTCACAGCACGTCATCCCACGTCCACACGCTGAACTAAGCAAGCACTTCAAGGTCTCAGGCGAGTGACTGTGAACCAGGGTCCGCAGGTTGCGGGGCCTGAGCTTCGCGTCTACCTGCTCGTTGAAGAGCTGCAGGCACAGTTTGCTGCGTACATGGGCACGCCGACGCGGGCTCGGGGTTATCCTCCATACAGCGGTCAACATTCGTTGATCATTGAAGTGGCCCCGGGCCTTGCGATCGAGCGCGTCATTGACCTTGCGCTGAAGTCAGTCCCCGAAGTTGAGCCAGGCATTCTCTTTGTCGAGCGTCAATTCGGTGTGCTGGAAATTCATGCCACCGACATTGAGTTGGTTAAGCGCGCAGGACAAGCAATCCTCGAAGGTATCGATGCCCAGGCGACGGACCAACTTCGTCCGCGCATTCTGTACAGCGACATCATCGAGAACATCACGGATCAACACGCGATTATCTTGAACCGCAACCGTCAAGCCTCCATGGTCATGCCTGGTGAGACTCTGCTCGTGTTCGAAATGACACCTGCACTGTTTGCAACTGTGGCTGCCAACGAAGCCGAAAAGGTTGCCCCTGACGTGACCTTGGTTGATGTCCAGATGATTGGTGCTGCTGGTCGTGTTTATATGAGTGGCTCAACGGAAAGCATTACTAAGGCGCGCGATGCAATCGTGACCGCTTTGGAAAATGTTGTTGGCCGGGATCATAAGTAAGAACAACTTCCCTGAAATGTAAGTCCGCGCGACAATGATGTCACGCGTGAAGCTATGTATTGGTGAAGGAGCACGATGAGCGGATATTCAAACGATCCGGTTAAGTTGCATGAGTTCGCTGCTGATGCAGTTGTGAAGTTCGGTTACCCCGAGGGTTCCGACGTTCATCTGCTGAATGTTTCTGAGAACGCGACTTTTAGAGTCACGAACCCAGCAACAGGCGAGCACACAATTTTGCGCATTCATCGTCCGAATTACCACACGTCTGATGCAATCCAGAGCGAATTGGATTGGGTCAGTGCGCTTCGCGAAGTTCAGCTTGTGCGCACACCAGCAATTTTGCCGAGCGGTTCTGGGCACAGCGTGATTACTGCTCAGGACTCATCTGGCGAAGAACGTCACGCAGTGATGTTCGAATTTATGCAAGGTGTTGAGCCAACAGAAGATCGTCTCGTTGACGATTTCGTGCAACTCGGTGCGATTACCGCGCGACTCCATAACCATTCAAAGCAGTGGACACGTCCTGCTGGGTTCAATCGCATGGTGTGGAACATGGAAACCGCCCTTGGACCTAATGGTCACTGGGGTTCGTGGCGTGATGGTTTGGCAATGGGACCTAGTGAGCTGGAAGTCCTCGGTAAGTTGTCTGACACAATCGGTAAACGCTTGAATGCATTCGGCAACGGACCTGACCGATTCGGTTTAGTTCACGCTGATATGCGACTAGCGAATCTTTTGGTCGATGGACCTGATGTGACCGTCATTGACTTCGACGATTGTGGTCTGAGCTGGTTCATGTATGACCTTGGTTCCTCAGTGTCGTTTATTGAAGATCATCCGCTGATTCCAGCGATGACAGATTCTTGGGTAACTGGGTATCGCTCAGTGGCCGAGTTGTCGGCTGAAGAAGAAGCCGAATTACCCACATTCATCATGTTCCGCAGATTGTTGCTCGTGTCATGGGTTGGAAGCCACCAGGACACTGCCACCGGCCAAGAAATGGGTGCGGAATTTACAAAAGTTTCCTGCGAACTTGCCGAAACCTACCTATCCAAATTCGCCTAACCGTCATACTTTCTATACCAAAGAAGGAGCATCATGTTTTCACCAATCAAGGGTTATTCCGTTGTTGTCACAGGTGGCACAAAGGGCATCGGTAAAGGTATCGCTCGCGTGTTTGCGGCCGCTGGTGCCAATGTAGTCATCACTGGCCGTAACGAAGATGACGCAAAGCGACTGTGCGATGAAATCAACGCACTAGGTGGCGGAACAGTTTCGTATGTAATTGCGGATGTTGCAAGCATCGCTGACAACAAGAAGGTTGCAGAAGTGGCAATCGAACGCAACGGCGGCATTGATGTGCTGTGCGCAAACGCTGGTATTTACCCAGGTGCCCGTCTTGACGTCATGACCGAAGACGATTACAGCAAAGTTTTTGACACGAACGTCAAGGGCATGTTCTTTGGTGTTCAGGCATGCCTGCCAGCTTTGATTAAGTCAGGCCATGGCCGAATCATTTTGACATCCTCAATAACTGGTCCTTACACAGGTTTGCCAGGATGGTCGCACTACGGTGCCAGCAAGTCAGCACAACTTGGATTCATGCGCACTGCTGCAATCGAATATGCCAAGCAAGGCATCACAGTCAACGCAATTTTGCCGGGCAACATTGCTACCGAAGGTTTGGCAGACGAAGGTCCCGAATACCGCGCAGCAATGGAAGCTTCGGTTCCACAGGGCCGTCTTGGTGAGGTAGAAGATATCGGTTACGCAGCGTTGTACTTCGCGTCGAAGGAAGCTGGGTACGTCACTGGGCAAGCATTAGTCATCGATGGTGGACAAGTACTTCCAGAATCACTGGCCGCACTTGATGTAGTTCAGTAATTGATGGAATCACAGCACAACATTGAAGCGGAGGGCCTTGGCCCAACCGCCGATGATGTGCGTAAGAAAATCTTGGCGCTGATTGCAGCAGGCGAAATGCGGCCAGGACAAAAGCTCGGAGCGGAACGCGACCTTGCACAAGAGTTCCAGGTCAGCCGTTCAACATTGCGTCAAGCGTTGTCATCGCTCGAAGACAGTGGGGCGGTACGTCGCCTGCCGGGACGTGGTGGCGGAACATTTATTTCACCCGAGAAAATTGATCGCGATCTGTCGCGCATTGTTGGTGTTCCGTCGTTGTTGCGTGGTCAAGGTTTCACTGCGGGCACGCGTTTAGTTAGTGCTGCTGTTGTGTTAGCTGATCCGGCGACGCAAGCCGCATTGGGTCTGAGCGCCGCCGACCACATTTTCGACATTGTGCGTATTCGTTTGGCTGATGGCGAACCGATCTCGCTTGAGCATGCTCGATTCCCAGCCGCAATGTTCCCGGGTTTGCTGGAACGTTCCTTGGGTAGTTCGTTGTATGACTTGCTGAGCAAGCACTACGAAACTTTTCCGGATGAAGCTGTTGAGCAAATCGAAATTGTTTCCGCAACTGTTGATGAGGCGCGCATTATTGGTGTTGAGGTCGGAGCGCCGCTGTTGTCGGTCACACGTACAACGATGGATTTGAATGGGCGCAAGATTGAGTTCTCGCACGATTTATTTCGTGGTGATCGCACTCGCATTACAGTCCGCACGAAGGGCAAGCTGCCGACCGTGGACCTACCGGGCGAGCGTGGCCGAAAAGTCGAAGTTATTGCTGACTAATTTCCTCATTATTTCCAAGGGATCTCACGATTGGATACAATCGGGGTATGGCTTTGGCACTTGATGGAATTGTGGTCGCGGACTTCACCCGCGTGCTCGCTGGTCCTTACGCAACTATGTTGCTGGGCGATCTAGGCGCAACCGTTATCAAAGTCGAACGCCCTGAACTAGGCGACGATACCCGTCACTGGGGACCGCCGTTTGATTCGGCAGGTCGCGCTACTTACTTCGAATCTGTCAATCGCAATAAAACATCAGTCGCAATCGATATGCGTTCGCCTGATGGTTTGGCTGAAGCACACGAACTTATTAAGCGCGCAGATGTCGTGATGCATAACTTTGCTCCCGATCATGCAGTGAAGTTCGGGTTGGATTACGACTCTGTGCGATCACTTAAAGATGATGTCGTTTACTGCTCGATCACCGGCTTTGGTGCTGGTACAGGCGCGGCACTTCCTGGTTACGACCTTTTAGTTCAGGCAATGGGTGGCCTCATGAGCGTGACGGGACCTTCCGCTGGTCATCCAAACAAAGTTGGTGTTGCACTCGTTGATGTCATCACGGGTCTGCATGCAACGGTAGGTGTGCTCGCCGCATTGAACCACCGCACAACAACCGGTGAAGGCCAAAACGTTGAAGTGAACTTGTTGTCGTCACTGCTTTCAGCGATGGTCAACCAGTCCAGTGCGTATGTTTCTGGTGGGGTAGTGCCAGGCATTCTTGGAAATGCGCATCCGTCAATTTCTCCTTACGAGGTTTACCAAACGGCTGATCGCCAGATGGTGCTGGCGTGCGGCAATGACGGTCAGTTTGTGAAGCTGTGTGGCGCTTTGGGCATTCCAGAATTGGCGACTGATTCGCGCTTTCAAGCGAACTCCGATCGGGTATTGAATCGCGAAGCATTGAACGAAGTTTTGAACGAGCAGTTCGTTGCCAAGGGTGCCGATGAGTGGGCGACAATTCTTAACGAAGTAGGCGTTCCTACCGGCCCAATAAATTCAATTGCTGAAGCATTCGAATTAGCAACATCGCTTGGTCTGAATCCGATTATTGATATTGAGCAAGATGGCGAAATTCGTAAGCAAGTTGCTCACCCGATTACTTTCTCGGCAACACCTGCGCGTTACGCCGTGGCACCACCTAGTTTGGACGAAGAGTAATGAGCGCCGTCACAGCACAAGAAGGTGTACTTCGTTCGGTGCGACAGATGATTGCCTCTGGAATTCTTCGCCCCGGGCAGCAAGTCATTCAAGATTCGTTAGCCGCGGAGCTGGGCGTCAGCCGAGTTCCATTGCGCGAAGCGCTGAAAGTGCTCGAAGGCGAAGGCCAAGTGACCTACCACCCACACCGCGGTTATTTCGTTGCGGACCTCAGTCTTGATGACTTAGTTGAGGTGTATCGCATTCGTGCGCTGCTCGAAGATGAAGCGCTCAGCGTTGGCGTTCCGTTATTGACAGACGAAGATCTTGATTATTTGGATGATTTGATTGCGGATGTGGAAACTGCTGCCACGTCAGGTGACATCAGTGCGGTCACTTTGGCAAACCGCCGCTTTCACTTCGCTGTATTTGAAGCCAGCAACATGCCACGCCTAGTTCGCCTGATCCGCAATCAGTGGGATGCCACCGATGCGTACCGAAGTGTGTACTTCGCGGCGCCAACAAACCTTGAACACATGAACGCTGAACATTCCCAGATGATGAAGGCACTTCGCGCACGTAACGTTGCAGAAGCAATCCGACTGCAATCCGAACATCGCGAAAACTCCGTCAGCGTTGTCGGCCAAGTTATTGCTCAGTAGTTCGGTTTAGTCGAACGATGGTCCGTGGCTGATCACGGTGTCATCAATAATTATTTGACCTGACCATCCAGGTAAACGTTGGAACCACTGGAATCCGTTGCGCCCAGCAATGAGGAGAGCAGTCGCGAGCGCATCAGCAGTCGCACAATCAGATCCGATAACAGTCGCGGAGCTCGCCACAATAGGCGTGCCGTGTGGACTGACAATGTGTTCGCCGCGTTCGTATCGACCGCTAGTCGCAATGGCACAATCCGTAAGTTCCACCGAACCGCTGATCTGGTCGGGCAAGTGAGGATGTTGAATACCAATCGTCCATCGTGTCCCTGGTTCAACGAACCCGCGGATCGCAAGGTCGCCAGCGGCATTAATCATAAAATCGTGAAACCCATACTCGGTAAGAATTTCAGCCGCACGGTCGGCAGCCCAACCCTTAACTAGCCCGGATGGATCAAAGCCGCCCTCAACAGCCCACGGATCAAAAGCGCCTTCAGTGATGTCCACCATCCGCCTGCAACGCGAGATGACGTTTGCAACTCCGGCATCAACTTCGTCTTCAGAAATTTGGCCTGTGCGCAAAAGTGTGATGATGCTGTCAGATTTGAAGGTGCTAAAAACCGAATCCACATCATGAAGCCATTCGCTGACTTCGCGAATTGCCTTATCAAGGTTGTGGCGACCGGATCGATGGAAACGAATGTCGATAACGACGACTGTGCCCCACACGTGCTCTTCGTGCACAAATCGATCCGACATGAACAGTTACATACCTAGCTTTGTCAGAGCAGATTGCAGCGATTGTTGGTATCCGTAAGAGGTATACGAAGCGCCGCTCACACCTTGAATGTTTGCGGACTGCGCAGCAAGTGCTTGCTCCTTGAGCATCGGTTCGACTTGCTGAGAAATCATCATCGAGCGACCGTCACCATTAGGTAGTTGCACCGCAGTGATGTCGGTGATTTTTCCATTCTTCGCAGTGACTTTGACTTGTACATATCCATAGCGGGCATCTACCGCGTCACCGGTCGCAGAGCCTGATGTTGCCGTAGCGGTCGGGGTAGCAGCAGCTGTGGCACCTGGGTTGGAACCACTGGTGGTAGGCGATGTTCCCGTTGATGTACTTGACGTGTTAGTTGCGCCTGAGGTGGTGCCCGTTGTGTTGCCTGCTAAAGCAAGGGGCGAACCCGCACCTGATGGGTTAAGCAACAGCACGCCGGCCACGCCAGCAAAAGTGCTCAGTGTTACTAGTGGTGCTCTCTTCATGATTCCCCTTTTAGAACGCAAATGCTTCGTCGTGAATGTGTGATTCTGGAACACCCAATACTTCAATTGAATGCTTCACGCTTGATGTCAGTGCATCTGGACCACAGATGTACACATCAGATGTTTGAATGTGCGGCGCAAGGCGCAATAGTGTGCGCGGATCCATCGGATGTTCTTTCCGTGATCCAACTAAGTACCGAATATTAGTGTTTGGTCGTTCACCCAAAGCATCAAGTTCGCGCTTCAGTACTACTTCTTCGTTGCTGCGGGCGCGATACAACACATCAACAGTTGTGTAGACAGGCAGCTCTTCGAGCAGTGCGCGAACGGGTGTAATCCCAACACCGGCAGCAATCAGCACAACGCGATCACCATGGCGACGAGCTGCAGTGAAGGCACCGTATGGACCTTCAGCAAGGACTTTGGTACCTGGCTTGATGTGAGCAAGAGCCGCGGAATGGTCACCCAAATCCTTCACGGTGATGCGCAAGTAGCGACCATCTGGAGGAGCAGAAAGTGAATATGGATGTGCATGCCACCACATGTCGGGTGTCATAAAACGCCAGCAAAAAAATTGTCCACCACGTACATTGAGTTTGTGTAATTTGCGACCGGTCATCCAAACACTGACTACGCCAGGTCCTTCGGGGACAACGGCATGCACTCGAAGGTCGTATTTAAAGCCGCGTGCGATTGGCAAGACCCAGCGAAACATGACCAAACTTCCGACAGCAGTCAATGTCAATACAAGCCACAACTTTTGTGCCAATGGATGTGCGATGAACGCGTTGCCCAACGTCACTTGATGTGCATAGGACAGTGCAACTGCGATGTAGGTGTACAAGTGAATAACCCACCATGTTTCATACGCCAAGCGACGACGAGCAACTTTGTAACTCGTCACACCAGCTGTCATGAACAAAATGAAACCGGCTGTCGCTGGCAAGATCCAACGTGTTGATGTCAGCAGCTTCCAAAACTCGTGGAACGCAGTTGAACCATCAGTCATGCTGTAGCCGACCGTGGTGAATACAACGTGCAGACCAATGAGCAAAAGTGAGTACGGGGCAAGTTTGCGATGCCACCATACGGTGCGATCCAAACCAACTTCACGTTCAAGCCAGGGGATACGTGCAATCAAGAACAGCACGATGATCATCGCGTACGTTCCACTCATTGCGGTGATGCGCCCAAGGAATGTCAGCTGGCCACCAAGTGTCGACAGCGAGTGACGAGTGACTGAATGAAGCTCCAGTGCAAGGGCCATGCCCAGACCGATGCCCGCGAGTGCCGCAGTAATGTTCCCGATTGTGTGGCTTTTCCCTTCAGCCTTAGCAACAGCCACTTTGCGGATTGGCTGCTGCTTTCGACTGGCTCGCGGGCTGGTCTTGGAGGACATGTCTTCATAGTGACTTACCGACGTTCAGGAACTGTCCAAGGGAATGTAAGAGCGGTGTTAAGTGTCTAATTTCCCGCAGATTAAGGACTTAGGTAGGCTTACCGAGCATGGGACCGCAAGAACTAGCTGACATTATTCGCGCCGCAGTGAACGACGCGGTTCAGCGCGGTGTTATTGCGCTTTCTAAGGCTGAAATTCCTGCAGAAATAGTGGTCGAGCGGCCAAAAAACCCTGAACATGGTGACTGGGCAACGAACATTGCGTTGCAGATTGCCAAGAAGGCTGGGATGGCGCCACGCGAAGCCGCCGAGATTCTTAAGCCGCTACTTGCTGCAATTGACGGAATTGATTCCGTTGAGATCGCTGGCCCTGGGTTCCTAAACATCCGCCTGTCCGCTGCCAGTCAAGGTGAACTTGCTCGGCAGATTGTTCAAGAAGGACAAACCTTTGGTCGTGGCACGGGTCTTGTAGGTCAACATATAAATGTGGAGTTCATCTCCGCGAACCCAACAGGACCGCTACACCTTGGTCACACTCGTTGGGCAGCCGTCGGCGATGCCATTGCGCGCGTACTCGAAGCACAAGGCGCGACCGCAGCGCGCGAGTTTTACATCAACGACCGTGGTGTGCAGATGGACAAGTTTGGCGCCTCGGTACAAGCCGCAGCACAAGGAACACCAATTCCGGAAGACGGCTACCACGGGGAATACATCAAGACCCTTGCCCAAGAAGTTGTTGCTACACATCCTGAACTGATGACCATGACAGGTGAAGAGCAACGAGTTGCGTTCCGTGAAGCATCGTACGAAGTTCAGCTCGCCGACCAGAAGCGTGTCCTTGACCTCTTTAATACACACTTTGACGTGTGGTACTCCGAACGTAGTTTGCACGACAGTGGCGCAGTGGAACGCGGGTTCGAAAAATTGCGCGCCGAAGGTCACGTATTTGAAGATGGCGGCGCAGTCTGGTTACGCACAACAGACTTCGGCGACGACAAAGATCGCGTAATGGTGAAAGCAGACGGCGAACTCACTTACTTCGCATCCGACACCGCCTACTACGTCGACAAACGCGCACGTGGATTCGATCTGTGCATTTACCTGCTTGGTGCTGACCATCACGGGTACGTCAACCGACTTCGCGCCGTTGCTGCATGCGCCGGCGACAACCCAGATGAAAACATCGAACTTCTTATCGGTCAAATGGTCAAAATGATGAAGGGCGGCGAAGAAGTTCGTCTGTCCAAACGTGCAGGCAACCTCATCACACTCGAAGACCTGATCGACGAAGTCGGTGTAGACGCAGCGCGCTACTCACTGATCCGCTACCCAGTTGATTCACCATTAGTCCTCGACCTTGACTTATTGATTTCACGCACCAACGAAAACCCTGTCTATTACGTGCAGTACGCGCACGCGCGCATTGCATCCGTTGTGCGCAATGCTGCGGAACTTGGGTTGATTCCAGCAGATTCTCTGACGTGGGATCCTGCAACATACGACCCTTCGTTACTCGTTGAAGAACGCGAAAGCCAACTGCTTGGTCTGTTGGCGGACTACCCACGCATCATCGCGGGCGCTGCTGAACTTCGTGAGCCACATCGTGTTGCTCGCTTCCTTGAAGAAGTTGCCACGGGATACCACCGTTTCTATGACGTATGCCGTGTGCTGCCACAAGGAGACGAACCTGTGACCGAACTGAACATCGCACGGTTGTGGCTGTGTGCGGCAACTCGCCAAGTAATTTTCAACGGTTTACAACTGTTGGGCGTCTCAGCACCAGAAAGAATGTAGACATGGCAACACATCCAGCTGGTCCACGTTCAGGTGCGCTGCAACATGCGCCAAGCCTGGGCAACCAGCCAAATGATTTGAACCAACTCGATCCAGCTGTGTGGCCTGCCAGCGCAACCCGCGCAGCAAACGGCGAAATTCAGATCGCTGGAGTCGGAATCAGTGCGCTTGCTGAACAATACGGAACGCCACTTTTCATCATGGACGAAGTTGACGTGCGCACACGTGCCCGCAACTACGTCGCCGCCTATGACACAACAGAAATGCCCACCGATGTGTACTACGCCGGCAAAGCGTTCCTGACAACAACACTGGCGAAATGGCTCACCGAAGAGGGCCTCCATATAGATGTATGCACCGCAGGTGAACTAGAAGTCGCACTGCGCGCAGGAGTAGACCCCGCAAAGATTCTTTTCCACGGTAATAACAAGAGTGTCGCCGAGCTCGAAAAGGCAGTTGACGCAGGTGTCGGGCGCATTGTGATCGACAGTCTGATTGAAATTGAGCGCCTGAATAAAGTCGCAGCGTTGCGAGGTGTAACACAACAGGTATTCATTCGTCTGACTGTTGGCGTTGAAGCACATACACACGAGTTCATTGCAACTGCGCACGAAGATCAAAAGTTTGGTTTATCAGTTTCGTCGGGTGCCGCACTAGCTGCTGCCGAAGCAGTCATCGCCGCCGAAGCGCTGTCACTGGTTGGGTTGCACTCACACATTGGTTCACAAATTTTCGATGCAGCCGGATTTGAAGTTGCGGCACATCGCGTTGTTGACATGGCTGCAAAGATTCGTGACGAATTTGATTTCACTGTGACCGAATTAAACCTCGGTGGGGGAATGGGAATCGCGTACGTCGAAGGCGATGATCCAATCAACGTCAACCACATGGCAAAAGCGATTCACGACATTGTCATCACCGAATGTGCTCGCGTGCACTTGCCAGTTCCCAAGTTATGTGTCGAGCCAGGCCGCGCAATCGTCGGCGGCACCGCAATCACGGTTTATGAAGTGGGAACTGTGAAGCCAGTAGACGTGGATGGTGGAAACATTCGTCACTACCTATCTGTTGATGGTGGGATGAGCGACAACATTCGCACAGCGTTGTATGACGCTGAATACACCGTGGCTCTCGCTTCGCGATCAACTGATTCGGTGGCCGCAGTTTCCCGCGTTGTCGGCAAGCATTGCGAAAGTGGCGACATTGTTGTGCGCGATGCCTGGTTGCCTGCAGATGTTGCACCCGGCGACTTACTCGCTGTGGCAGCAACAGGTGCATACTGTCGCGCTATGGCCAGCAACTACAACTATTTGCCTCGCCCAGCCGTTGTGTCCGTACGTGACGGGCAGTCCCAAGTCCTTCTCCGTCGCGAAACAATGGACGACTTACTCGCTTTGGACCCAGGCGCCCTTTAAATACGCGCCAATTTTGGTCACCTGCGCGAGTTTCTGACAGACTTAGCGGGTACCACTTGCGAGTTTCTCGGTAAATCGGGAATCCATGTGATTGAAGGAGTCTGGATGTCTGCGCCATTGACCGTTGCCTTGCTCGGCGGTGGAACAGTGGGGGCATCAGTCGCCGCATGGATTGATGAGAACTCTGAAGATTTGGCGGCTCGCATCGGCCGACCAATCAAAGTCACTGCCGTTGCAGTCGCAAATGCCAGCAAGCCGCGTCCTGGTGTTGCCAAAGAATTATTAACCGAAGACACAGCGGCTGTTGCTGCCAGTGGCGCCGACATTGTCGTTGAGCTCATCGGTGGAATCGAACCAGCGAAGTCACTGATCGAAGCCGCAATCAAGGCCGGCTCGTCCGTAGTAACAGCAAACAAGGCACTGCTCGCCGCACACGGTGGAGAACTGCACAAACTTGCCGAAGCACAAGGTGTCGACTTGTATTACGAAGCCGCTGTAGCCGGCGCAATTCCATTGCTTCGTCCTCTGCGCGAATCACTTGCGGGTGACAAGGTCACTCGAGTCCTTGGCATTGTGAATGGCACAACCAATTTCATTTTGAGCAAGATGTATGACGATGGCGCTGACTACGCGACTGTGTTGAAAGAAGCACAAGAACTTGGTTATGCCGAAACAGATCCAACAGCGGACGTTGAAGGTTTTGATTCCGCAGCAAAAGCCGCCATTCTTTCTGGACTTGCATTCCATTCGAACGTCACGTCAGATGATGTGTATCGCGAAGGAATGTCGACTGTCAGTGCGCAGGACATCGCAGCCGCCAAGTCACTGGGCTATGTCATCAAGTTGCTGGCGATTGCTGACCTGACTGAAGATGGCAAGGGTGTGATCACCCGCGTTCACCCCGCCATGATTCCGGCCGAACATCCGTTGGCTTCGGTTGGCGATGCGTTCAACGCCGTATTTGTTGAAGCCGAGGCAGCTGGACCATTGATGTTTTATGGTCGCGGTGCAGGCGGAAAACCAACTGCCAGTTCAGTTGTTGGCGACATTGTTGCTGCCGCTCGTAATCGCGTTGCAGGACACCTTGGCCCAGCACAAAGTGTGTACGCCGACCTTGAAGTCCGTCCAATTGGTGAAGCGCAAACGTCTTACTACTACAACTTGCGCGTAGCTGACCAGTCTGGTGTGTTGGCAGCAATTGCAAGTGAATTCGCAAAGCATGACGTGTCGATCCAGGCAGTTCGCCAGGACGGCGAAGGTGCGGACGCGAACTTGATTATTCGCACACACCGCGCCTCGGATAGCCAATTACGTGCAACTGTGGACGCCTTGCGCGAGATGTCAGCTGTGCGTGAAGTTGTTGGTGTCATGCGCGTTGAAGGTGGGGCGGCATAACAATGGCTCACCAGTGGCGCGGAATTATCGAAGAGTATCGCGATCGATTACCGATTAGCGCTGACGATGTCATCGTGACACTCGGTGAAGGCGGAACACCATTGGTGTACGCGTGCGAAATTTCTGAACGCACAGGTGCCAAGGTTTATCTCAAAGTCGAGGGCATGAACCCGACAGGTTCATTCAAGGATCGCGGCATGACCATGGCGATCACTGACGCATTACGCCACGGAGCGCGTGCAGTTATTTGTGCCTCAACAGGAAATACCAGCGCGTCAGCGGCGGCTTATGCAGCCAAGGCTGGAATGAAGAGCGCAGTACTTGTACCGCAAGGGAAAATTGCCATGGGCAAACTTGCGCAGGCCGTTATTCATGGCGCACAAATTTTGCAGGTCGATGGAAACTTTGACAACTGTTTAGACCTAGCTCGCGATTTGGCCGAGCATTACCCTGTTGCTTTAGTGAACTCGGTGAATCCGGTCCGCCTGCAAGGACAAAAGACTGCCGCCTTTGAAATTGTTGACGCACTCGGCGATGCACCTGACATTCATTGCTTGCCAGTCGGTAACGCTGGAAATATTTCGGCGTACTGGATGGGCTTTAAGGAATACAAGGCTGATGGGATTGCCTCCAAGACCCCAGCCATGTGGGGATTCCAGGCTGCGGGTGCTGCGCCTTTTGTTGCTGGGCATCCGATTGAAAAGCCTGAGACGCTAGCGACCGCAATTCGTATCGGCAATCCTGCGTCGTGGGATTTGGCCGTTGATGCACGCGACTCATCGGGTGGCTTGATTGATGCCGTGACCGACGACCAGATTCTTGAGGCGTACCGATTGTTGGCAGCGCGCGAAGGTGTGTTCGTTGAACCAGCATCGGCAGCATCGGTTGCAGGTTTGCTCCAGCAAGCAGCTAAAGGTTTGGTTCCAGCCGGCGCAACGATCGTGTGCACAGTAACCGGAAATGGTTTGAAAGACACCCAATGGGCACTCGAAGGATCAACTGATCCAATCGTTGTCCCAGTTGATGCGGCTGCGGCTGCTGCGGCTTTAGGTCTTGCCTAATGTCACGCACAGCGACCGTATCTGTGCCTGCAACAAGTGCAAACCTTGGTGCAGGTTTTGATTCACTTGGTTTGGCAATGGAGTTGCGTGACCAAGTCACCGCGACTCGCACAGATGATGGCGTTTTTACCGTAGTCATTCGTGGCGAAGGCGCACACACGTTACCAACAGATGCAACGCACCTAATCGTCAAGACAATTATTGATGCAGCGGATCAATTTGCCGATGCGATTACGGGTCTCACGCTTGAATGTGACAACGCAATTGCGCAAGGTCGGGGATTGGGTTCATCAGCGGCCGCAATTGTTGCTGGACTTTTTCTTGCGCGCGAGTTGACGGGCGCTGACCTTACTGATTTTGATTTACTCCAGATGGCCAATCGCCTTGAAGGCCATCCCGACAACATCGGCGCCTGCATTTATGGCGGACTGACTGTTGCGTGGGAAGACGACGACAAGACTGCGCATGTGCGCAAGCTCGATGTCGATACGCGCATCGTTCCTGTTGTCGCGATTCCTAACGCCGAGTTGTCGACAGAAAAAGCGCGCGGATTACTACCAACCACCGTGCCATACGCCGATGCTGTATTTAATGTCAGCCGTGCTGCGTTGATCATCGCAGCGATGACAACAGATCCAAGTGCGTTGCTCGCTGCAACGGATGATCGACTTCACCAGAACTACCGCGATGCTGCGTATGGCGATTCGATGAAGTTAGTTTGCGCCCTGCGCGCGGATGGTTTGGCTGCGTGCATCAGCGGTGCCGGTCCAACCGTTTTGTCGCTGGGCACTGCCGAGCAAGTTGCTGGCACCTTGGAAATAATGGCCGCTCACGGATTCACCGCAGCGCCCCTCCAGGTTGCCAAACATGGCGCAATCGTCCACTAAATAAACGCTTTTGCGTGTTGTGGCCCCAATTTTGGGGCTCGCGGGGGAATCCTGCTAGGGTTAACACATCGGTTGGAAGTCTTCCACTGGTAAATCCCGCTAAATCTCGCGATTCACCGCGCAATAGTGCTGGATACACGAAATCACTCATTAACAAAGGACACACACAAGTGACCGAGGCAAATGCCCAAGATAAAGGGCTTAATTCCAAACTTCTGCCAGAACTTAAGGCAATGGCTGCGGATCTTGGAATCGAAGGCGCATCTGCAATGCGTAAGGCTGACCTAGTTTCAGCAATTGGTGCCAAGCAAGGTTCAGGTCGAGGCCGTCGTTCGGCTTCCCGCCCAGCTGCAGCCCCTGAAGCAGAAGCAACCGAAACCACGAACGAGCGCCCAGCTCGAGAGGGTCAACGTCGCGAACGCAACAACAACCGTGGCGATCGTGCAGAGCGTGCACCTCGTGAAAATTCTTCCGACTCAAACGAATCATCAGATTCAGGTGAGTCACGCGAGAACAACAATGACCGTGGTGATCGCAACGATCGCGGTGACCGTAACGGTAATCGTCGCAACCGTGATCGCAACGATCGCAATGGCAACCGCAATGGACGCAACCGTGATCGTGGTGGCCGTGGCGGCCGCGATGGCGACTACGACCTTGAGGTCAACGAAGATGACGTGCTGCTTCCTGTAGCGGGCATCATCGACATTCTTGATAACTACGCATTTGTGCGCACATCAGGTTATTTGCCAGGCGACAACGATGTGTATGTATCGATGGGTCTTGTGAAGCGTTTCAGTTTGCGTAAGGGTGATGCGGTAACCGGTCAGGTGAAGCAGCCTCGCGAGGGTGATCGCCCACAAAAGTTCAATCCGCTTGTTCGCATTGAATCAATTAATGGTTTGGCTCCGGATGAACTTCGTGGTCGTGTGGACTTTGGCAAGTTGACCCCGTTGTACCCACAGGAACGTCTGCGTTTGGAAACAACCCCGGGCAACCTTGTGACTCGTGTTATTGACCTTGTTGCACCGATTGGTAAGGGTCAGCGTGGTCTGATTGTGTCGCCGCCTAAGGCCGGTAAGACCATGATCTTGCAGAATATTGCTAACGCCATTGCTGAGAACAATCCTGAAGTTCACTTGATGGTTGTTCTTGTTGATGAACGTCCGGAAGAAGTGACGGACATGCAGCGTTCGGTAAAGGGTGAAGTTATTGCTTCTACTTTTGACCGTCCGGCTGAGGATCACACCACGATTGCTGAATTGGCTATCGAACGTGCGAAGCGTCTTGTTGAAATGGGCCATGACGTTGTTGTGTTGCTTGACTCGATGACTCGTCTTGGGCGTGCGTACAACCTTGCGGCTCCGGCTTCGGGTCGTATTCTTTCCGGTGGTGTCGACTCGGCTGCGTTGTATCCACCGAAGAAGTTCTTTGGTGCTGCTCGCAACATCGAAGAAGGCGGATCGTTGACGATTCTGGCTACTGCGCTTGTTGAGACTGGTTCTCGAATGGACGAAGTTATCTTCGAAGAATTCAAGGGCACTGGCAACATGGAATTGAAGCTGGATCGTCGTCTTGCTGATCGTCGTGTGTTCCCTGCGGTGGACATTGAAGCCTCGGGCACTCGTCGTGAAGAAATCTTGATGGCACCAGACGAGCTGAAGGTTATTTGGAAGCTCCGTCGTGTGCTTCATGCGCTTGATTCACAGGCCGGCATTGAATTGTTGCTGACCAAGTTGCGCGAAACAAAGACCAACTACGAATTCTTGATGCAGGTCCAAAAGACCACACCTGAAGCACCAGGTGGAATGGCTCAGGATGAGTTTGAAAACGTTGACTAGTTAGCGTTTTATGAAGTGGGCGGGTCTTCGGACTCGCCCATTTTGTTTGTTCAGTCAGATTCGCAACGTATGGGCTAACGTACCTATAAGGGACTACGCCCTGTGCACAGTGAGGAAGATGTCATGAACGATTTACCACCGATGCCACCACCCGCAGCCGAATCGTTTTCTGCGTCAACGTCAGGATCGCCTTTGGCTCCACGCTCTGTCGGTTGGACTGAGTCAGTTCAGAGTGCATTTAAGCCATACGTTAATTTTTCGGGTCGTGCGAGCCAGTCTCAGTATTGGAAGTTCTTTGGAATGAACATTCTGATTTGGACTGGGGCTTTTGTTGTTGAAGCAATATTGGTAAGCGGGAATTCCGCAATTCTCAGTTTTTTGAACACAATAGTTGGGTTCGCGCTACTGATCTGGGTATTTGGTTCTGTAATTCCGTCACTGGGTCTTTTGGTGCGACGTTTACATGATACGAATCATTCGGGTTGGTTCTATTTCGTGGCTTTGATTCCGATTATTGGTGGGATCTGGTTGCTGATTACCTTGGCAAAAGCCGGGGATGCTTCGGACAATCAATACGGTCCAGCTGCATAGAGAAGCATTTATGGAATGGGCGGGTCTTCGGACTCGCCCATTTTTATGGCAAGGTCGGCGCTAGCTTGCCGTTCTTAAAGCGACCTTCCCAGCCGCATTCCAAGCAACCATGTGGGTAATTTCGGCCAGGCTCAATCAAGCAGCCACCAAGAATAACTTGCTTCGATTCAGCCAACTCAAAACCGTCGCCACTGGGCATGCCACGCAGCATTGAACGAATCGTTCCCACTGCCTGACATTCGGGGCAAACCGCAGTCAGCATCCAATTTTTCACTTCGCTCATGACGACCTCGTTTCTGGTTTCAAGGTACCGCGGACAACTGACATCACGGGCCGAGAATTAGAACGTCTCGCGAACCATTTCTTCAAGGTATTCAATTGAGCCAGGATATGTGTAGTCGATGTTGTTCTTTACGACCTTGCGTTTTTTGAACTCACCTTGCCAGTCACAGTTCTTACAGCAATGTGGTGGCCAACCGCCATACAGCGGGTCAAAGTCGTATCGCACTCGCTCATAAAACCATCGCAAGCGAGCACGTCGGCTAACCCAATTGACTCGAATGGATCCGACGTGCCGACAAAATGGGCACGTAGCTACCTTCATCCAACGTTTCATTTTCCGCAAAGCAACCTCAATTCAGGACCTAAAGTACCGCAGGGAATTGATGTTGGCTAGACCCCAAAATGTCAGTGGTTCAGGTCAGAATTGACCTATTCGTAACACTCCACAGGATGCACCACACAAACTTTGGGGTCCAAAAAATGAGGTAATTATGATCTTTGGGCTCAATGCTGAACGAGACCCGGAAGTGCAATCGGAAGTAGGTCCGATGGATGTGACCCTGGCCGAGGTTTTGGCTGCCCATCCAAATCGCCGTGTTCGTCGTTCACTGGCCAGCAATCCGGCATGCCCACTTTATGTGCTGTGGAAACTGGTTGAGGATCCCGAAATTGAAGTGCGTCGAAGTGTTGCCCTAAATCCAGTGTCGCCACCAGAAATGCTCGTGCGTTTGTTGGGCGAAGGTGATTATGTTGCATCTATTCGGGTGGCCAGCAACGGAAATTTGCCTGAGGACGTATTGCAGTCGATGTCTCACAACAGTGATGAAAATATTCAGGAAGCCGTGGGATCCAATTCGAATACGCCGGCCGAAGTATTGGTTCGACTCGGTGCAAGTGCATCGCCGTATGTTCGGCGTAGGGTCGCTGCGAACCTTTCCACACCCCTTGATTTAGTCGAGCTGTTAGCCCTCGATGAACATTTTGCTGTGCGCAAAGGTGCAGCAACAAACCCAGGGCTCAAACGGGGGACGCTCGCGCAACTTGCCAAGGATTCTGATGAAGGCGTACGTCGCGCAGTGGGTGGGAACCCAAACTGTCCTCGTCGAATCTTCGAAAAACTCAGTCAGGATCGAAGCTCATTCGTAAAGAAGGCCATTTACGAAAATCCCGAGACTCCCGACGAAGTGTTGTCGACCATGGCGGAACGCGAAGATAATGTGTTCACGCTACATCGTGAGATTGTTGAAAAAGTGCCGCAAACTATTGAACAATTCCACGAATATTTGCGGCGTGAGAAGAGCGACTTCACCGAAACGATGGTGCTCTACATTGCAGAGGACAAGAGTGTTCCGCTTCACTGGGTGCTGGGCTCACTGTTGGATGTGGATTCATTACCACTTTTACCGATGGGTGTTGATCCACGCTATTTTGCTGCTCAAGACACGCGCACACCGGAAAATGAGCTTCGCAAATTAGTGCGCTCGAGTCGTGCACCTATTCGGCGCGAGGCAGCCGGTCAGTTGCTTACTGAAACTACAGATCAAGTGCTCATTGATCGCGTCTTGAAAGATAAATCGGTCAATGTGTTGAATCGCGTTGCTGAAGTTGCTGGCGAGAACCTATCCCCAGCGCAATGGCAACAGCTCGTTGACAATGGAGACGAGGATACGGCGCGCATCGTTCGGTTCAACCCTCGTGCAGCTGGGGAAGTTCGGGCATTTTTGGCGCTATCCGGACGCGGTGCACGCAAGGATGCGTCAGCCTAATCCTTTTCGATCAAGATTGTGGTGGCCCATTCAGGAACCTGCGAGCGTGCCTCATCAGTTGTAAGCACTACGATGTAATGCTCTTGACCTTTCGGGCGTTCAGTTGGCCACGGAGTAAAGCCATCAGTCAACACAATGATGATGTGAGGTTTGGGCTGAAGTGCAAGCGCGGCATCGATACCTTTGCACATGTTGGTGCCGCCGCCACCTTTGAAATTGATCAGCTCGAGTGATGCCGATGACTTAACTCGGGTTGCTTCGTAAGCCTGAGCATCGCAGGGAATGACCCACAGTCCGTGGCTGACCCCGACTGCGCGCACCATGCCACGCATTTCACCCAAGTATCCATTGAGTTCGTCGGCAGTGATACTTCCGCTGGTGTCAACAACTATCGCAATTCGTGGTGGGGCAGGTTGACGCATGGCCGGCAAAATGACGGTGCTTCCTGCATTACGCATTGCGTCTTGGCGGCGCGATGGCCGCATGAACGAATAGTCACGTCGACCTGCCACAGATGCTACGGCTGCACGAATGCGCACCGCGAGTGCCTTGCGCCAATCAATCTTTGGGTCAAGGTAGTCCTCAGCCCAGCGCACTAACCCTGCTGGCATATTTCCTTGTTCCTTGGCGGCTAACACGTCGGATGCAAGGCGATCGCGCACACGGTCTTGTTCGGTGGAATTCGCTGCCGGAGTTTCCGCGTCATCGGTGGGCATCTCATACTTACGCGGCAGGCCACCTATGACTGAACCGCAGTCAGTATGAACGTGTCCGGCATCGTCGTCATATTGCGGACGCAAATGCTTGACCAGTTTCAGGAAGGCCACCTCTGTAATTTCACCTTCGACCAAGCCAGCGCTAGCAAAATCCGAATAGCGCACCGGTGCATTGTCCTTTGGAAATGGTGCACCCATCTGGTCGATAGTCAGATTTGCGCTGCAGTCTCCAGCTAGGTTCCAGACGTAGGCATAAAAATCGGCATGTTCACGAAAGTCGTCGCGAATAGGCCCCAGTGACATTTCCTGGAAGCGTGAGCTGTGCTTCAGGACGCAATGCATTGATTCGTGCATCAACACTGTTGCAAGTTCTTTTGGATCTAGTGAGTGAATGAATGTAGGGCTGTAATACATTCGCCATCCGGCATCGACGGCCATTGTGCTGACATCGTGATGTTCTGTCTGCACTAAGCGCAACGAAAACAACAAGCTGGACATGTAGGGCCAACGTTGTTGCGCAATGATGCGAGCGGCCATGACTTTGATTCGAGCATCTTCGTCTGTTGGCGTGATTGTCACAGCGGACTTCTTGATCACTAAATCATCCCCGCAGCAACCAACAACGGCAGCATTGAGTGCAGCACTTTGGGGTCAGGCATGATCGGTTTCTTAGGATCTTTCGACACTGGGCGAATCTTCAGCCAATCATGGGCCAGGCTGACGGCGATGTCAGGATTCTTGGCGCTGATTGCTTCGAGTAACGCACCTGCGGCATGCCAACGATCAGGTGTCACGTTTGAACGCACTGCGTTAATCACTGAAGCGCCGATAACGAACACTTGGTCTGCGCGCTTGGGCAAAACAAAAGCGGCAACGTTTTCAAGGACAGCTTCGGGCTGTGGCAAGTCTGCGTTGTCGCGGTAGGTCAGGTATTCCGCTGCGGCACCCGAACCAACAACCCCGCGAATCAATAGTCGGCGGACAGATTCGGCCATGCCAGCGGCCGTAATCCAGGCGCTGAGGTGTCCAGCAATTTCCCATGAACGCGGTGTGGGGAATGCTCGCCCTTGTTCGCTGGTTGATGATGGCAACACGGTTGTTAAGTCCGAACGTGTCATCAGAAAGCCACCAAGGATCGCGCGCTCGCTGTCCAATGCCGCAGCCAACTCTGCCTCATCCACCGACGGAATCGAATAGGAAGGCCAGTTTCCGGCGATGCCATTGCGCACAATTTCGCTGGGCAATTCCCAATCAAGGTGACAGAACCGATTCGCAAGCGGGGGAGCTAAATCCCAACCATCAGCAGCTTGCTCGGGGGGATTGGCTGCCGCAACGATGCTGGTGCGTTCGCCAAGTTCGCAATCACCGGCAACTTTGTCGAGACTGACTCGAAGCAAGGCCGCTTGAACTGCCGGCGGAGCAGTATTCACTTCATCCATAAACAAAATACCGTTGCCATCTTCAGCCAGGTCTTGGGCCCAGTCTGGCGCAACGAGTGTGACACGCCCGTTCTGAATCGATGGCAAACCTGCGAAGTCTTGTGGTTCACGAATGCTGGCCAGCAGCACCTTCAACGTGCGCTCTTCATGCGATGCCAGCGCCTTAATAACTGACGTTTTACCTTGTCCCGGCGGTCCCCACAAAATAACTGGCACGCGCGCATTAATGCACACGTGCAAAGCAAGGTAGGTATCGCGGTATTCGGCGGCGTTCAGCATGCGGGCGGCTCCAGGGGATCTGTCGAGGTTGACTGACTCAAAGTACCGCCAGGGACTGACATTTTCGGGGGTCAAAATGTCAGTCGTTCGGGCAATAATCGAGTTCCCACATTGCAACAAGGAGCTTCGATGACTTCTCTTCCGGCCGCTTGGCGTCCGCACCTGACTGCCGAAGAATTGGATGAGTATGCCAACCATCCCAACGACATTGTTCGGCGTCATACAGCAGCCAATGTGAACACGTCTGTTGACACGTTGTTACGCCTTGCCCGCGACAAGGACTCAAGTGTCGTACTCAATGCAATCCATAATTTCAAGTTTCCTGATCGTGAACTTGAATTAGCTTTGCTAGAACTTGCGAAAACGAAACCACGTATTGTGTTGAACCATCGCAAGCGCACGCCTGAGATGCTTGCGATTGCCGCAAAACATCATGATGTTGACATTCGTGTAGATGTGGCAAAAAACATTGATACTCCCATGGACACGTTGCGAACATTGAAGCGTGATTGGGAAGGACGTGTGCGTCGTGCTGCACTCAGTAACCCGATGATGACGTCGAAGGAATTAATGTCAGGAATTAGCGACACTGAAAGTTTGACGCGCGGAGTGATTGCGAAGCATCGCAACTGCACAGATGCGATTGCTGCAAAGTTGATGCACGATGAATCAATCACGGTCGTTGAATCCTTGGTCGCAAATGATCATTTGGGTGCGGAGGTGCGCGCACAGGCTGCAGAAATTGCGCATGCACGCGTATTAGCTCGTCGTGCCAAAGGCGGTGGACCAGTTCGTGAGCGTGCTGAGATTCTGTCGGAAAGTCCCATTTCAAAAAAGGACTACGCCCGGCTAGCGAATGACCGGTCGGCGGGCATCCGCGTGACTGCGCACCTGATGGCTTACGAGCATGGTTTCATCTCGTTGAAGCAGCTCAAGGTCATGTTGCAGAAAGATGCATCGCACAACACTGTGTTGAATTATTTAGATTTGATTGACCCTTTTTGCGCTGTTGAATTCTTGGTGACAACTTTTTGGAATGGACACTTGCCTGAAGTCCTCCGCTCTGATTGGTGGATGAACCGTGAAGTGGCCAAAGTCGTTCTAACTACCCGAATGGGTCGCATGGCCTGGGATGTGGCCCAGTGGATGGAACTCGACACCGAGTTATTGGACATGATGGTCAATGCCGGTCGTCTCAAGATCATGGACTCGACACCGAAACCCGAAGAGACTCGTTACCCGTATTCGCTGATGCTGAACGGCCATGGGTTGACGTTCTATCCGCAGTTGGTGGTGGCTGAGCATCCGGATGCATCGGATGAGGCCATTGAGATTATTCGCAAGAGCTCAAGTCCCTATGTGAAGGCGGGACTAGTTGCCCGAATGTCACCTGACGAATTGGAAGTTGCTGCCAAGGACAAGATGTATCAAGTCCGCGGGGCAGTGGCACGTAATCCGAAGACGCCTGAGTGGGTCCTCGTTGAGTTGTCGTTTGATGCGGATGTGCGTGTGCGTCAACAGGTGTTGGCAAGCCCGAATGCAACCGAGGATTTGAAGATTCAAATTGCATTGTTAGGTGTGTAGTTCAGATGATGTTTGATGATGACGGCGAAGTGAACATGCAGCATGTCAAACGTTTATGGCGCAATTCAACGATCGAGAACGGGTTTGGTCCTGTGGGCAATCAGCTCGCGGCGTTGGCTAAAGATCCAGCCGCTAAGAAACGAAGCCTCGAAGCACGTTCAACGACGGTGTCCCTGCGCAAGTTACATAAATTGGCTGGTGATGAATTGTGGATTGTCCGAGGTTTTGTTGCCGATAATCCGCGGACGCCTGTATCAATTTTGCGTGCGTTGGTTTATGACGAGTCCGCGTATGTGCGAGCGATGGTTGCCGCAAATGTGCGCACACCCATTGCGGATTTGTATACGTTGGCGAATGACCCCGAAGTGCAAGTGCGTCGGGCAGTTGCCGCGAACGTAGATTCTCCACCAGAAGCACTTGCAATAATCGCCTTGCTCGATCGGTTTTAATCGACCGATTCTCCAGCTGCGATTCGCGGTGCGACGTGAACTGCCTGTCGGCCTTCGGTTTCGACTGTGAACTCTGCAACCAAGTCTGGGTGTGCCACGGTTAATCCAGGCTTATCGAGCTTCTCGGTTTCTTTCATGATGCGATCCCACTTGCAGATGCCTTCGATGCCTTTATGGATTCCGCAAGCAACGCGCAGCTTCATTTCTGCGACGTCTTTGTTCCACTCGGCCAATGCGAGAGTTTCGAGAACTACTAGGTATGGGCCGTTCAGGTCAGCTTTGGCTTTTGTTCCGGCTTCAATCGCGACAAACACTGCATCAATTTCGGCAATCAACGGCTGGACTTTGTCGGCTAGGTATTGGGCAATGTCTTCGTTTCCTTTGGCGCGGGTTGGCAGGAAACTGCCAGTTTGCTTGGAAATCGTCTCAAGAAATTCGGCGTAGATTTCTGGGTACTTTGCCTTGAAGCCGGGTTCATCAAATCGCTTCGCGCCCTTTACGGCAACGGCACGTGCGGCACCAGCCACTGGTTCGTTTTGTTCAAATGCTTCACGGAAAGCTTCGCGCACTCGCTTCTCAGTTTTGGTCAGCTCCGCGGTGCTTGCATCGGCAATCAGCCACTCGGCGTGCAAAGCCTTAAGTTCATCTGTCGCGGGCAGCGCGTCTTCACTTGCCAGGTTGTCTTTGAGCGCCTCGGCCCGTTCAAAAAACGGGTAGGCGGCATCGGCTTCGGCCGCGAATGTTTGGGCAGTCTTGATTGCATCAGCGAGGCGATCGTCTTCGAGATAAAACCATTCGCCCTCAATGCGAGATGTTGCAAAGAGTCCGTGCAATAGGGTTTCGATTCGTTCGACCATTGCAGTTTTTACGACGTCAGGGGCCGACAGTGTTCGAGGATTACCGGTCTGGTGCTCCAAAATTCGATTGGTCGAATCACGGAATTCTGCCTCGCGGACAAGCCCGATTTTCACGTACGGGGTGAGCTTCTTCGTCAGGTAATCGGCTTCGCGAACAAAGTAAATCTCGCCGGGGGTAAGTGCCATGTGTGTACGTCTCCTTCTTTTGGGACCATCACCGTAGCACTGGGGTGTGACATTTTTGGGTAAAACGGTCTGTGGCTGACTCGCAACGGCTAAAACAATGGCCTGACAAAGTTTTTTCAAAAAGCGGCACCCCCGCTATTGCGCTCTGATCGCTTAAGGGTGTATAAATGTATTCCTCCTCCGGGACAGATGATCCACAGAGGACGAACAAAGCAAGTTAATTAACAGAAATAAGAAAAGGAACACATTGATTCAGCAGGTCATTCGCAGGAGTAGTGCCATCAAGGCGAGCTCAAGTCGAAGCCTGTCAATTTGTTCAAACAGACATTGGTTCCAGTCCACCGGTTCCTTGTAACACGTTCGTGCTAGTTCGCTAGCGCAAAATGTTTTGCCTCGGCCTTCCAGCCGAATGTTTGTTGTCGACCAAAGCTTCCCAAGCTCTTGGGCAGCGAGGTTACCTCTGTTTGCTTTGTAAGTCACTCTGAAAAGGATGTTCCCGATGAACCTTGATTCCCTGTACGCCGCTCTCCGCACCCCTGATTTCCTTGCGCAAGGCGCATGTGTCCGACAGGACGCAACACTGTGGGACGACGATGATCGTGCCAAGTCCGCTGTCGCCAAAGCCATTTGTGGCACCTGCCCAGTGCAGCGTTCGTGTGCCGAATGGGCACAAGCCAACGAAATCGCCGGCATCTGGGGTGGCATTGATACCGCCACCCGTAACAAGGGACGCCGTGGCAAGTTCACAACGATGGAACAGCGTCGCGAGAACGCTGAATGGCTCTCAGATGTGCTGAGCAAAAAACCAGCCATCGAACTTGCCGCCAAGTACGGCAGGACCGAACGCACGATTTACCGCTGGCGTGAAATCGCCCAGCGCGACGATTACGGTCTGGCTTCGTAAAAGTTACTTGCGTTGGCCCGTGAGTTCTAGGCGGCGTAGTTCGTCGATAGAGGCTTGTAGGAATCGCACAGATTCATTGATTTCGTCTGTGGGCACGACGATGCGAGTGGCCTGAGTGGCTCGACTGAGAACTACATAACCAAGATTGCGAATCGGTGGAAGCTCTGGACGTTCACAGAATCCCTGAAGATATGCGAAGTCGAATACAAGTACGTGAGATGCGGTGATGCCTCGAACCCCCATGGATGTGGAGATTCGCACCGATCCCGGCGGAGCTTCGATGCGTCGGTTTTCAAGTTTCGTTAGATCGTGAATTGGGACCTCAAGCTGCGTCAGAGTTTCGATGACAGTCGGATAGGTGGGATTCTGCGCGTTTCCACTTGCCACCAAAATTAAGAGATCTGCCTCTGCGCCAGCATCCCGAACTTCTTGAACAGATTTTAGAATGCAACTGCGAATGAAATCTTTCTTATCCTCTTCGCCCGGTCCATACTCGATGTCTAAAGAGGATGCAGGAGATGGAAGATCCAGAGTCAGTTGCATGCCGCCAGGCGATGGAGTCGTATCGAGCGCGCGTTCGTGAATAAATTTTATTCCCGCCTCTATGTTGGGAGCTTGCTCGTAGAACGCTTGGGCTGCAAGAAAGGGAAGTGGGGCACCTCTGAATTGGCGGGGACGTCGAACCCGTGAAGCAGATTTCATCCACTCTTCGAGTTCAGTTGCTGGCATGGGCCGTCCAGTTTCGTACCCAAAGAGCTCCTGTCCTTTGCCGTAAGCGACAAACCATGAAGTTTCTGGTTTGCTTAATTCGCGAGCCAGGAGAAAAACTCCGCCTGAAAGGTCTTGCGATTCATCAATCAGAATCGTGTCGTATTTCGGTTTATAGCCTTCGGAGTAGGTGGCTAGTTGGGCAATAACTTGTTCGGCGGTGCTCATTTGAACAGCGGACTCTGCAGGGTCTGGATTTGGCAAGATCATTGAGTAGAGGTCGTATTCATCGAATACGTCGATGTGACCTTGCAATTTGGCGCCAGCCCGCAGGATTTGAAAGTTTCTCCTGGCTTCGGTTGCAAGTACTTTGTTGAAACAGATAAATAGAACCGAGGCGCCTTCACGCGCATGACGAATGCCAATTTCTTCGAGCAATGTTGTTTTTCCAGTTCCGGGATGCCCAGTGAAAAAAACGTCATACTTTGGCCCGTAAGGATATTGATCAACAACTTTGACCGAATCTGGTTTTACTGAGCGAATTTGTGAAACCTTCGTCGGTGACACATTTCCTACTGAACCCTTTGGCTTGAGCAGTTCGCGAAGCATCGGAACGCCTTCGTGATTTCCGCGAGCCGATTGAGGAACAACAGTTCCGTGGAGTGGCCGAGTAGCGAGGTCACTCAATCGCGTGATGAGTTTGTGGCCGCTGGTCAGATCGTCTTTGAAAATAAAATGGTAGGCCTGGTCCACAAATTGGGGTTCCTTAAATCTGCCGTTCCATTCTGCGCGTGTAATCCGTGGCCAAAATACAGTTGTTTGTAGGAATGGCGGTTTCACTCGCTGAGACCGGAGAACTGCTAACCGCGAGAAATAGTTTCGGAGTTGTTCGTTCCCTTTCTTAACTTGGTGGACAGGGTGTTGTGCTTTCTTCCCATTTGTTTGTAGCAATGTTGTGAAATCGTATTCCTTGATCTCATCGAGTCTGTGACCTTTGACTTCCGAAACAAAGACACCAACTTTCGGCGAATAAAGGATCAGATCAATATCTGGGACTTCGGGTAAGTAGTTCACGTCGAACCAAAGTTCTAGCTGCTGGTCTTCAATTTTGGAGAGAATCACGCCAAGTTCGTGCTCTCCATGATGGCCATCTACATCCTTGGGAATTGGCGTATGAAGTTCGGGTAGATTCGCCATGGGAAGTCCTTTACTTGGCCGTGTTTCTCAGTTGCCGTAACTGTATCGCAACGTATAACTGTCACGGAATGTAAGTTCAAAATCGCCAAAACGTGGTTAGAGCCATCCGAAAATGAGACTATGAATGAAGTCAAGGAGATTTGCAAGGAAATCAAGCGCCTGCAAAACCGGGCCACCCCATGTGTTATGAAATCCTGAATCCTGTAGAAAATTGTTTACGACAGGCCATCCATAAGTTATGACGTTGTAGCCGATGAAGATGAATAGTCCAATTCCAAGGATTAAGTTCAGAAACCCTGCAATGCATCCAACGACTATCCCGCTCGATTGATCCAATGAATCGCGTCGAAAGTTCTGCCACCATGAATTAAGTAGTGCTGGCACTAAGCCAAGTGCGATTGCAAGTGCCAATACTCCAAGTTGCCCGAATAGGAGTACGAGAGGTCCAAGAATCCATTTAATTTGGTCCATGTGTGCCTCTCAGGTATTTAGCTAGTACCCGAAGTTTATGCTCGATACAGATTTTTCGTTGCGAATAAAGCACTTTTCTAGAAATGTCAGACCCCTGCGCTACTTTGTGAAAGTAACGAGTTCGCCAACCAAAGGAATCGCTCTGACCATTGTGTTCTAGCTGCCACTGGCCGTTGACAACCTTGTTAACACCGTGACGTAGCAAGGTGCTACCTCACGACACCATTGGAGGTACACCGCAAACACCATGCAGAGCACTTATTCGCACGATCTCGTCCTTGTCCACAGCGATTCTTACGCGAACTGGATCCTGCGATCCGGACACCCCACTCAGGGCCGCCGCTTCACAAATGGCCGCGATGCAATTCTTGAGAAAATTGGGACCACTCAATTTAATGCTCGCGTGGATATTCGGGCACCACGTCTGGCCACTCGTCGCGAACTAAACCTTGTTCACACATCCGCCTACATCTCCGAAGTTCTTGATGACCACCGGACCAATGACTGGGATGGCGACAATGAAATGCTTGCCGGGCTAGCTCAAACATTTGCTGGTGGCACGCTCGTTGCTCTTGACGCTCTGTTGCAAGGTGAGACCCGCCTGGCGGTGCACTTGCCAGGTGCGAAACATCATGCCCAAGCTGATCACTCGTCGGGCTTCTGCGTATTCGCGGATTTTGCTATTGCTGCCAAGATCTGTGTTGAACGCGGTATGAAGGTTGCTATCTTCGACTTCGATGCTCATCATGGCGATGGCACCGAAAACTTGTGTGCTGATGATCCGAATATCTTGACGTTCTCTGTGCACCAGTTTTCACCTGCATTCTTCCCAGGCACAGGTGCATCCAGCGACGAGTCACGCCATGTGTACAACGTCCCATTGCCGCGAGGTGCTGGTGATGCCGAATTGATGCCAGCGGTTGGGCAGTTCCTTAGTCTCTTCTATGAGTTCCAGCCCGACATTGTGTTCATCGCTGCGGGCGCTGACGGACATTTCTCTGATCCACTTGCCTCGTTGGAATTCACACCGGGTGGTGCCTCATTGGTGGCCTCGAACATCCGAAACAGGTTTGACGGCCCGATCTTGATGGGTGGCGCCGGCGGGTATCAACCCGACGACCACACTCCAGAAATGTGGGCGAGCACCGTTGCGGGGTTGATGGGCGTATGATGTGGTCCTTTAATCACGCGAACAAGTCATACGACAAATCCTCGGATCACTACCCACCTCGTGAGCTGACACCTGAAGAGCTGATTGAACGTGCAGTACTGATCGACCCGCTGGATCTCCAAAACGTGATCCTGCGGGCCGACACGGCGATGAACCCGGCGACGAATCCTCGGTTGCTTGAGTTGTTTGCCCGAGATGATTCTTGGTTGGTGCGATCGTGCGCCTTCAACAATCCATTAACGCCTCAATCAGCCCGCGACTTAATAGCTGAAGCTGGTCTGAACCGGTACGCATCAACTGAAGAATGGCGAGGCTGGCGTGACTTTGGTTTGGTTTCCCCATATGTCAGTGATGACCGGATCGCACGCTTGTTGTGGTGGCCGGAACACTATCGAGGTATGCGCCACCGGATGTTGCCGACCTTGTTGAATCGATTGCCTCATCGTTGGCCACTGACTCTGGATGAACTCCTCGCCTTGGTTGGTTCTGGTGACGATCGCACTCACCGTGCCTTCATCAAACGCAACGACCTAATTTCGGATGACGTGGTGTGGTACGCGATGGCTGATGGGGCTTCCGAAAAAGTTGCATTCTCGATGCAACATGATTCAAATGTCCCAGATGTTGTTCGAGCATACGTAGCACTAGCACTTCAACCAAGGGAGCAACGTGCCTACTGATCACACCGCGTGGCAACCGTTGGCAGAAGTGTTCGTCTTAATGATCGAATCGAATGCAGACGATTGGGTCATAACCACAACATCAGATACTTGGGATGATGGTCCTTACGTTCAGTTAGGTTACGAGGGTGACATGATCCTGGCTGAAATGACTAGTAATCGATTTTTACGTCCGATTATGCACGAAGACGATGAAACTCTCTTGCGTGATATTGGCTGGAACGAACCCGAAGGCGACAAGCTTCCGAACTGGTTCATCTGGTTGCCGAACTCACCGGAATCTGCCCGACAGATTGCTGATATGTGGATCCGGGGTCTGCGTGAGGCGTACCAATTACCTGACGACATGTCGATCAGCATGGAATCAGACAATCGGACCTTTAACCGAATCTGTCCAAGACTTTTGTTCAGTGGCCGCTATCCAGGGTTTTTCAAAATCTTCAATTATGAAGGTTTAACGATGGCGGAAGTTGAAGAAATTGACGCTGAGGCTAGGGCTCGTAAGTTGGAATTGGATACCGAGTTGATTGAGGCTGATCCTGCGCTGCTCGCCGAATTAGCAGTACTTGAGGCGGCCAGAGACCAATTCCTCCGAGATATGTGGGGCGATTAAGTACATAGAAAATTTTGTCAGTCCCATCCGCTACATTCACTTCACGCAAGGCACATAAAGGAGATAACACACAGATATGAGCAACATCCCGAATCACGACCTGTACGCACCACAATGGGTATCGGATGCCCAACGTCCTAAGGACTTGTATTCCGAAATCCTGCCCGGCCTTTATATGGGCGGCACGATGGACGGAGACACCGTCAACAATCCGCTTCGACTTGCGGACTTGGAAACGTCACAGTTCTTTGACTCTGTGGTCACGTTGTATTCGTGGGCTCACGCGATGGGTTGGGGTGTTGAAGAAGTGCGTTACGGCTTCGGCGATGCTGACATGAGCGGTGTTGATGTTGCGCGGATTCTGCGCATTGCGAAGTGGGCAAAGGATCAATGGTCCCAGGGCCAAACTGTGCTGATTCGCTGCCAGGCCGGTTTGAATCGATCAGGTCTGCTGACTGCCTTGACCTTGATGCACGCAGGTCACACCGCCGAAGAGGCCATCATGCTGATTCGGTCTAAGCGTGCCGAAATTGCGTTGTGTAATGACGACTTCGTGGACTGGCTGATTACCGAAGCCGAGGCGCATTTCGTTCAAGAAACGTCTAGTTCTGCGGCTTGATCTACAGCACATCTTCTGGGTTGTAGCGGCGTGCTCCTCGAGATGATCGACTCGGGGAGCGCACCGAGCTGCTCAGTGGCTACGAGTCAGAGTGATTTTGAGTCAACGAACTTACAAAAGCAAGAATGGCATTTTGCGTAGCAATAAATTTAGGCGAAGCTGGCTCCCCGGCGGAGTAGGCATCTTTTCGAATTTCAAGCATGACGGACTGCACGCGAGCGTCGAATTGATAAAACTCAAGTGGTACGTATGTGCCCTTGAATGGTTGATTAATCGAGATGTCTTCAAAATGGTCAAATGATATTTTCACAAGAGTAGTGATCATGTCATTAGTGTGAAACTTATCCGTTCCAATGCAAAGTTCTGGACGCAAGTCGCTTTGGTGAAGTTCGTAGGGCAAGCAACCGGTCGAATAAGAATGCAAATCGATAAACTTGACACTCCCACAGCGATTAAAAACAGTGTTTGCTAATTCGCTGAGGGATTGTGTATATGAGATGAAATATTTATCAATTAAGGCATCGTAAGAATTGTTATGAGGACGCAATTCACGGCCATCATGGGTTCGGGTATACACCGCCCCCATTCCTACTTTGTCCATTTCTTCAGTACCATCAATAAATCGTTCAGGATCGATAACTAAGCGACTTAAGTTATTAAGGAAAACATGTGGGCGAATGTTGGCACGTTTATAGGCGTCCATTGCCAGTAAGTCTGTGTTCGTATCGGCCATGGTGAGAATCTCATGCTTCAGGTCCACATCAGATAAGACGATTGATTCGCGAGCATCTTCAGGAATACTCACTCCTGCGTGCGGCACGTGAATGATGACGTTAGATCGCGGATCACCAGGAAAAATTGTGAAATGTTTAGTCATGGGATTACCGGGACTATCTGAAATCTGATGCAAGAGACAAAACGTAATCTCGCCAATTTTCGTTGGATGTAGATGTTTCGTTGGTCATTTCGCTCTTTGATAGTTCTTCGTAAATTGTTGGGCATGCAAGAGCGATTGCTGCCATTGCTTCACACGCACGTTTTGTGATATCTCCACCGAACGAGAAGCGATGCATAAGATCTAGGTACTCAGTGAGCGATCCATAGATATTCCACACAATTTCCAAAATGGACTGGTTGGCTTCGAGATCTATCTCTTCACGATAAGCCTGAAAGTAAATGGCATTTATCCGTGAGCAAATTTGATAGCCAAGCATATCGTCGTCATAAAAACTCGCTACGGCTGTGTTGGGTAGTTCATCTCGAAGCGCCTCGCGCCAGCTCTCTGTCAAACCGCGCATGAGGAATTCAATTAGGACAGTTTGTAATTGGTGGTCAGGAACGCTCAGTGGTATCGAAGTGTCCGAAAGGTTTCGGCCCAATTGACCAAGGACACTTGGAATTATTTGTCGTTCGTTCGAGATGTCTGACATGGAACACTTCCTAGAGCAGAGAGAGAATTACAATACTGAGACTACTGCGTGGTGATGCCCAGAATTCCGAGTTCTGCGGCTTGATCTACAGCACGTCTTCTGGGTTGTAGCGGCGTGCTCCTCGAGATGATCGACTCGGGGAGCGCACCGAGCTGCTCTGTGAATGAACTCGCCGATACGTCATCGCTGGCTTGCCCACACTTCCTGAACTCTGTCGCCCTGTGGGCTCAAGATTGGGCATCATTTCCCGACGGAACGTATCGGGTTGAATTTCTTCACCCAGCACAGCCTCGTGAATCTCACGAAGTTGCAACATTGTGAATCCATCTTCAAGCATATTTCCCGGATCAGGCAGTACTGAATATTTCAGTCGAAGGTCTTTCACTGCTTCACGCAAAATCTCACGCTGTTCAAACGGCAGCGTAGATTGATTATTTGGGAATTCGAATTCATCCTGATAAGCAAAGATGTAATTCACGTGTGGATTGTTTCGCGACCACTGCGCAACGTGAGCAGGCACAGTGCCCACGTGCGCAACTGACAACACCCAGCCGCGCGGGTCGCGATCGGGTTCATCGAATACACGTAGCTGTCGCAGGCTGATTTCATCCAGTCCTAGTTTGAGTCGCACTGCATCCTGGGCCGTCTGTGCCAAGGTGTCGCCAGGGCGCAGCATTCGCCCGGGGAGTGCCCATTGACCCTCGGCCCAGCCACCTTCGCGAACGTGGGCAAGGGCTACCAACTGAGGGCGATTTTCGACTTGTACGACGCTCAACACAGCCACGTCCACTGCCACGTTTGGTCGGGGAAAGTCCTGTAAATCGGGGATTGCTGAAGAAATGTCAGTGGGTGGTGTCATAGTGACGACATTAACGCAAAACTGCGCTAATTACCGAAAGGACACGACGATGCGTATTTACTCAGACCGTATTCACGTTGGCCGCCCAACTCATGTTGGTCCACTTTCCATCTTCCCGTTGTGGAGCGAGACCAAGACGTCGTTCCAGTACGTCGCCACTCAGCCGCAGGGTCTTGCTATCGGTGAGCTCGAAGACCCACAGGTCGACACGCTCCAGGTGCGCAACCAGAGCACTGAAACTGTGTTGATTCCCGAGGGCACAATTGTGCGTGGCAATCGTCAAACTCGGGCACTAGCTCGCGACATTTTGGTGGCACCCCGCCAAGCTCGCCGCATGCCAGTGGTGTGTGTTGAACAAGGTCGTTGGGGCGATGACACCGATGCGTCGATCACGGGTCGAGTTCCCGTCTCAGTCTTTGGTGCGATTCGCGACATCAATCGTGACCACGTCACTGATGGCCGCATGCGTCAATCTGATGTGTGGTCGCGTGTGAATCGATACGAGCGTTCATATGGTTCACGGATGTCGAATTCCTTGGACTCGATTGTGAACGACATGGATGGCGATCGCATTCGTGGTCGCGAAGACGACAGCCAGGTTGATCGTCTGCGCAATACTCGTGAGGAAATGTGGTCCCAGATCAGCCGCATGGCCGCCAATCCATTGGCAGGTCAAAACGGTGTGATGATCGGAATGCTTGGTCATCCGGTCCAGGTCGAGTTCTTCGCTGACCGTGCTGCTTTCCGAGCTCAGTTGACCGCGATGTTCCGTGCTGCTTTGACGGACGGTGCAATCATTCCGGTGATTCCGACCAGCACACGCAATGCTCATTTGTTTGCCGACGCAATCATGGATAACGAACTGACGTTTGCCTCGAACGGTTCGCGTTTGTTACGCGGGGGAGACTCGTTGGTCGACATCCGCAGCTATGCCCACCGTCTAGACAACTTCGCTGCCCTGCATACAGGAGTAGTCAATCGTCGCCACGAACTGGTGCTGGCCTCATAACGGGACAGCACCAGTGTTCCTGCATTCATCGGCCTTTTGGCTCTCAGATCGAATTAAAACACCCACCTCTATATAGAAGGAGAAAACCGCCTTATGTGGATTTTCACTGAAACCGGATTTATCAGCGCCGTCCGCGACGGCAAAGGCTCAGAAAACCTCAAAGTTCGAGCCCGAGATCGTCAGTCCCTCGAGCCGCTGGCCGAGCTCGTTGGCACAGAAATTATCAAAACCCCGCACGGAGATTACCCCTACCGGGTCATCATCAAGCCAGAACAGCTTGGCCTATTCCTGGCCGAGTCCCTCGCCAACCTGACCTACGACAACTTCAAGAGTCGCGTATACACAACACGGGGAAGGGGCTTTGCCCATGCCCTGAGCGATGTGTGGTCAACTATGCATGACGTTGAGGATGGGGAAGCGCGGAGCTGATCGAAGGCCTCAGATGTTGCAGGTAAGGAGCACCCAGGTTTGTCCTCAAGTGGTTACAGATACACAACATTTCGAAAAAAGTTTGGCTAGATCTGCCAAACTAGGACTGCC